>JBCBDH010000300.1:0-7486 GCA_038529855.1 Bacteroidota bacterium
CAATTAAAAAAGGTGTACATCATGGGGCAGGAGAAAGTTCATGCCCTTCAATCCATCAGTCTAGAGATCAATAAAAACGAATATGTAGCACTGATGGGTCCTTCAGGTTCTGGAAAATCCACCCTTATGAATCTCCTGGGTTGTCTGGATACGCCTACCTCAGGCGATTATTTTCTCAATGGCACCAATGTAAGTACCCTAGACGATGACGAATTAGCAGAAATCCGCAACAAAGAAATCGGCTTTGTCTTCCAAACTTTTAATCTACTCCCCAGATTATCAGCGCTTGACAATGTGGCTCTGCCCTTGGTTTATGCTGGCAAGAGCAAAAGCGAACGCACCGAAAAGGCCCGTCGTGCCCTGGATGCGGTAGGCTTGGGCGATCGTTTTCACCACAAACCCAATGAACTATCTGGTGGACAAAGACAAAGGGTAGCTATTGCCAGGGCTTTGGTCAATGACCCCGCCATTATCCTTGCCGACGAACCTACTGGTAATCTCGATACCAAAACCTCTATAGAGATCATGGGTATTTTTGAAAAACTACATCAAGCGGGGAATACCATTATTGTTGTTACTCACGAACCTGATATTGCAGAACATACGCATCGCATCATTCGCTTAAGAGATGGTTTGGTGGAGACGGATGTCGTGAATGAGGAGGTGGTGAGTGCGCTGGGTTCGACAGCTTCTTAGGTTTTTTAGCTTATAATTTATTGGTGAAAATTGTTTGATTTGGTGAGTCTTTGCCAAGGGTCTAAACTTTTTGGGAGGGAAAGTATTAGTTTAGTGGGTTCTCCCGCAATTGTGGGATTAATGACCAGGCGCATTGTTGGACTAATGGCCGTGCGCATTGTCGAACTAATGGCCGTGCGCATTGTTGGACTGACCCCGCTTTAACGGGGAGTCAGTCCGACAGGGCAGCCCGCGAATATAAACAATTGATTTTATGGCATTTAAGATTTACACAAAGACTGGGGATACTGGTCAGACTTCACTATTTGGTGGCCGTCGTTTGGCAAAGAGTGCGCTGCGCTTGGAGGCTTATGGGACGGTGGATGAGTTGAATTCTTTTGTGGGATTGCTTCGCGATCACATCAGTCAAGAGGCGCATCGCGAGGTCTTGAGGGCGATTCAGGAGCGTTTGTTTGTGATTGGGTCTAATTTGGCGAGTGATCCAGAAAAAGACTTGCCAACGCCAGATATTTTGCCAGCAGATATTGATGTTTTGGAGCAGGAGATGGATCGGATGGATGAGCAACTTCCGCCTTTGAGCAACTTCATTTTGCCAGGGGGGCATCCCACAGTATCTTACAGTCATGTGGCGCGATGTGTATGTCGCAGAGCGGAGCGATTGGTGGTGGCTTTGAATGAGGAGCATCCCGTAGCGCCAATTCTTCTGCGTTATCTCAATAGACTTTCGGATTATTTCTTTGTATTGGGGAGGATGCTGACTAAAGACCTGGGGGCGGAAGAGATCCCTTGGATTCCACGTGGATAGCGGCTATTCCTTTAAGTCCCATATCCAATTGCCATCGCTATCAAAATAGCCGATCTTATCGCCTTGCTCTACGCGAAAGACGCCTTCTCCTGCATAGCTGATGTATTCATAGGTAGGTTGGACGATGAGTTCGCCCTGTAGATTGGTCAGGCCACTAAAGCCTTGGATGCGCACTTTAGCATAGCCATCTTCAAAATCTTCAATCTTATCGTATTTGGGTGGAATAATGGCAATACCCTTTTGGTTGATTACGCCCCAGCGGCCCTCGGATTGGACCACGGCCACGCCATGCTGAAACTCCCCTGCCTTTTGGTAGTAGCCCTCGTTGAGCTTAGACTGCTCAGTGATGTAGTAAAAACGGTATTGCTCATCGCGAACGAGCCCTCGCCCTTCTGTAAATTGCAATAGGCGATCAATACTGGGTTCTATGACGTAATTACCAGTGCGGTCGATGATGCCCCCTTGGCGATAGCCCTTGTATACGACAGCTTTGCCTTCAATAAAATCAAGGCATTTAGAGTATTCCAGATCAATGACCTCTTTACCCGTAATGTCGATATATCCACAAACCCCATTACGCTGTACGGCGGCTCTGCCTTCAGAAAAAGCAGCGGCTTTAGAATAATTAGCGGCAATAGCCAATTTACCAGAAGGGTCAATGTAGCCATAGGCTCCTCGATATTTGACCACTGCACGTCCTTCGTTAAAGGGTCGGATTTCGCGAAAATCCTTGGTCGTCACCATTTTGCCTTGGCGATTCATCAAACCATAACGAATCAGTCGATTGCCGTAGATCACAATAGCCAGTCCATATTGGTCAAAAGCTTCGATCTTGGAGTAGCGGGGACGAAGGATGTACTCCCCTTTTTTATTGATCAATCCATAGCGTCCATTAACGATGACTCTGGCGACATCGCCTTCAAAATTAAAGGCTTTACTAAAGCTTGGCGGGATAATCATGGCCCCTTTCTCATTGACATAACCAACGCCCTTTTTGGTATGTACCCAAATCAGACCTTCCTTGAAGTCGCCCATTCTGCGGTAGTTGAAATCGAGTACCACATCGCCTTGTTTGTCAATTAAGCCCCAATTGCCCCTGACTTGTACACTGGCATAGCCTTCATTAAAATTGCGAACTCGCCGAAAACGGCAGGGAATGATTTCCAGGCCATTTTTATTGACAAAACCCCACATATTATTGCGCTTAACGGCAAGACGACCATTGCTAAAGGCGCCAATTTCATCGTAATTAAGATCAACCATGACCTGCCCCAGGGTATCGATTAAGCCATATTTCTGACGACTTTTGTAAACCCGCAAAATCTTATTATTGGTATTCTCGAGAAAGTGGAGCTTGTCATAGCGACAGGGAATCAGGGTTTGACCATTTTTAGCCAACATTCCCCATTGGCCTTCAAATTCTACGATGCCCACTTCATTGACAAAGGGTCGGGCAAAGGTATATTGAGGTTGGACAATGACATTTCCGGCCGTGTCGATGTAGCCCCATTCGCATTCATTACAAATCAGGTGGGCTTCTTCTTCAAATTCTTGGTCGTAGAGCGTGTAATTGACGCGATAATTGGGAGCTAGTAGATCATTAAGGTATTTGCTAAGCGCCCCTAATTCGTAGTCCTTATCCTTAAAACTTCCTGACAAACGCCCCTTCGCACTCATCCGCGCCAAACCATCTTTGAAATCACCTATATAGGCAAAATCTTTTCGAACGATTTTACCACTCCGCGCAATCAATCCATGCCTGCCACTATTAAAAATACAGCGAGCCGTTGGATAACCATTGACAAAATCATCCAAACGCACATCCAACAATTCGACACGCGTAACCAATAGTCCAACGGCATTATTAACCAGCCCATAGACCATCTCAAAGCGAAATTTGGTCCATTCAAAATCGTAGTAATCTCTTTTTTCGATACCAACAAGGGTAAATCCATGTTCGCTTTCGATGCGAATCCAATCAAAAGCAGGTTCGATTTGAACAGAGCCATCATCCAAACGCCGTAGGCCCCAACGATCTTCTACAGAGGAGTAAAACCATTCAAAATCATCAAGCAAATAATTATTTTGGGCTTCAAACTGGTTGATGTTGAATCTGCGCTGATCGCGTTTTTTTCCAATGGTTATGGTAAAGTGTTTCTTGAACTCATTCTCATCTTCCAAATCCCCTTGTTCATTGAAATAGAAAAGGCTCATCACATCGCCAATGTAGGCTTTGACCTGGGCCTGTTCCTCTTGAAACTCAATACGCTCAAAATCGGGAGAAATCACCAATTCGCCAGCCATATTCACGGCGCCATAGCGGTCCTCCTTTTTGACAATACAAATCCGCCCTTTTGGAGGAGCAATGTAGTCGTATTCGAAGGGCGCAATAATCTGATCACCTGGCCCTAGAAGCCCCCACCGCCCCTTGTATCGAGCGCGAAAATACTGTCCTTGGCAAGCTTGGATTTCATTGTATTGGCTTAGCAGGAGAGTCTTTCCCTGTGCATCAATGAGCCCCATCAGCCGATTTTTCTTACACAGCAGATAATCACTGGTAAAGGGATAAAAATTATCATATTCGCCTTTAACGATGATGTCTTGGGCAGGAATGGAGTACAGATCCCATCGTTGGGCCTTTCCCAATTTAAAAAACTGATTGGTGACCAGTTGGAAGGTTTCATAGTCAGGGGTTACTTTTTCCGCTCCAGTTGCATCTACCGCTCCCCACAGCTCCCCTTGCCGAAAAAAGATCAACTGGTCATTGTGTACCTTGATATCGCGATAACCAGCTTCCAAAATCAGCTGTCCATCGTTCCCCACCAAGCCAAAAAGATCCTGTTTACGCGTTCGGAAATAGGTCGAATCCAGGTATTCGATTTGATCGTATTCAGCATCACAAATTTGTCGACCTTGCACATCAGCTAGGCCCCAAAGACGGTTCTTTTCAAAACAAAGGTATTTTCCGTTCCACACTTGTACGCGATCATAGCCTTTACTCAGAATGACATCTCCTTTCAAATTGATAACCTGCCAGTCGCCTTGTTCCATAACAGCGATTAAGGTAGAATCCAGAACCTTAAGGTCATCGTACAAAGGAGGCACCAGTTCTGCTCCACTCTTGTTCAGCATCCCCACGCCCCCATCGCGCTGCATGATGGCATAGCCAAACTGCTTAAATTCGCCAATGGCATCATAGCGGGGTTCTAGGATGATCTTTCCATCTGCATCGATCATGCCCCATTTCTTATCAACCTTAATTGGAAAATATTGCTGAGCGACTGCTTGGCAACAAAGGAGAAGTAGAAGAATACAGATACTTATACGACGCATATAAATTGCTGAATAAACAATCAATTAGCCTAAAGGGAAAAATGAAACGGTCGAAATACCGCATCACGTCCAATTAACGAGAAAACTTTCAAATTAAGTATTTCACAACAAAATTCCTGCTCGAATAATACATTTTTAAGAAAAAGATACACCTATTACCAAGATTTTAACATATACAACTAAAATACATCAACTTCCAGTTAATGCAAAATGGCTATGGACATGCCACCGTTTTTCTCGGTGATGGAGCAAGTAGAAGCCTTTCACTTGGAAGTAGCGCTGGTAATCAATACCCGAAAAATGGGCCCAAGCTTGAGGGAAAATTGCTTTTTTGAGATCTTTAAAAGCGACCGTCATATGGGGATGAAAGGGCCTTGGAGGTCGATCTGCTTGCAATTGTAGTTTTTGGTAAAGCTGCTTTTGCATATGTGCCTGTAAATTATCCAGTAAACGATTGGCAACGATGTCGACAAAAATCACACGAGGGGCAAAGCAGTCGAAGCCAGATAGTCCGAGCAGAAAAGACGGGTGTTTTTGAGCAATGGCCTTTAGTTGTAAATCGACTTGGGCAAGTTGAGCAGCAGGCCATCGAAAAGGGGGAAGGAGGGTAATATGAGGTGGGGAGCGCAGGGCATGCTTCGTATTAAAATGGTCGGCGGCGTAGTGCTTGAAATGATCGACTTCTGTAGCGATATCTTTGTCGGGAATAAGGGCTATAAAGTAAAGGGATTCAGTACTCATCTAAAACGCGAAATATTTGTTTGCGGTGACGATAGAAATGGGCTTGAAAAAAGCTGAGCATATTACCCAGGCTAATTCGTCCAGCAAAGGGGTGTTTGTACAATGCTTTATTATCAAGATCGCTAGGTAAGTCTTTGAGAAACTGTTGGAGTTTTTGGCGCTCCTGTTTCCAAGACTTGGCCGTTTCCCAAAAAGAGGCTCTTTCGGGCAAAGCGGGGGTACCAATGTGAGGTGGGGCTTCGAATTTAAAGGGCAAGCCCAGATAAAGATTCAAAAGCTGGGAACGCATCATGGCCTCAAGTCCAGCCCTTTTCAGCTCAGGCTGGAAGCTGAGTTTCTTGAGTACATAAGCTAGCGACAGTCGCTCTGCCAGTAAAAGGTGATGCATCACCTGAATAGCCGACCAGCCTCCTTTCTTAGGAGGGCGATTGAGCTGATCGTCAGAAAAATCTTTCAATTTTTCAAGCATTTCTGTCAGACTTTGATCCAGTTGTAGCAACTGTTTTTGAAATTTGGAATTCATGGCTGTCCGTTTTGCACTGGTAAGATAAGCAGCTCTAATTAATATATCATCCCTATTCCAAATATTTTAGTACGACTTTGGACATTGGGAATTGATAAAAATCCTTAAATTCCGCCATAGGGTATTTCCCTTATATTATTCATTAAACAAGAGCGACTTATGTCAATGATCCGTTTGGCCCTAATGAGCCTATGCTGTTTAATCACTTGTGCCCTAATAGCGCAAAAAGAAAAAGAGAAATGGGATGTCAACAATCCTCCTGGCAATTACAAGACCGTTGAATTTAGTGTAGACGAAGGCACCTGGATGAATTTGGATGTAAGCCCAGATGGTCGTCAGGTGGTCTTTGACCTTTTGGGGGATATCTATACCATGCCGATTGAAGGGGGAAAGGCCAAGGCGCTGAGAAGTGGATTGGCCTGGGAAGTCCAGCCTCGGTTTAGTGAAGATGGAAAACAAATCTTGTTTACCAGTGATGCTGGTGGTGGGGATAATATTTGGGTGATGCAGACAGATGGCAGTGAGGCCAAGCAAATCACCAAAGAAAAATTCCGACTGCTCAATAATGCTATTTGGGTACCAGGTAGCGATTACATCATTGCGAGAAAACACTTTACCTCTACCCGATCACTTGGTGCTGGTGAACTTTGGATGTATCACATCACTGGTGGCAAAGGAATTCAACTCACCAAACGCAAAAACGATCAACAAGACGTCAATGAACCAGCGATCTCTCCAGATGGGCGCTATATCTACTACAGCGAAGATATGTACCCTGGTGGCTATTTTCAATACAACAAAGATCCCAATAGTCAAATTTATGTGATCAAGAGATACGATCGGCAAGAAGGCAAGACCGAAACTTTTATCAGAGGGCCAGGAGGGGCCATTCGTCCACAGCTTTCTAATGATGGTAAGCATTTGGCCTATGTTCGTCGCATACGCACCAAGACGGTTCTTTTCACCTATGATTTAGAAAGTGGAGAAGAGTACCCTCTATTTGATGGTCTGAGTAAGGATCAGCAGGAAGCCTGGGCCATCTTTGGTGCTTATACGGGTTTTGATTGGATGCCAGATGATCAGCATATCGTCATTTGGGGAAAAGGAAAGATTTGGAAGGTAGACGCAAAGAGTGGAAAAGCTGTACAGATTCCCTTTAAGGTTGATGCCAGTCATCAAATGGCCGAAACGGTTCGCTTTGCACAAAAAGTTGCACCAGAGGAATTCAAAGTTCGGGCAATCCGCCAGGCCATCACCTCACCTAATGAAAAATTCATCCTATTCAATGCCGTAGGCTACTTGTGGAAAAAAGACCTTCCCAATGGCAAGCCCGTTCGCATGAGTCAATCTACAGATTTTGAATTTGAGCCTTCCTTTTCACCAGATGG
>JBCBDH010000301.1:0-7467 GCA_038529855.1 Bacteroidota bacterium
CATGAAAGAGCGATACTTTCCTTTGGATCAACAATAGTTAAATTAACAATATATGAAGCTCTTTACACCATTTTTAATTTGTGCCCTCCTCTTTCAGATTGGAAATGCCCAAACGGTACTGTCCAGTTGTGAATTAGATAATAACCTAAGGTTCCAAAACGATATTGATTACCTAACTTTTGAATTTATCTACCGTACCAACGACATTCACATAGACAGTATTGAATTGCCCCTTGAATATAAGCAAAGATTCTTAGATGCACTTGCGGCAGTTTATAATGCTCAACAAATTCCCGCTACAGATTTAATATTCAATAAATATGATATTCAGACATTCCCCTACCTCTATTTGAATAGATTTTCTGTTTCAGTTGACACCTCTACTTCTTGGTTCAAAAAATATAAAAACGACTATTTTCCAACTGGCTATTCTCCCTTTGACTATATCATACATAAGTATGATATGGATCTTGTAGCTTGTTATAATTGGGGATACTTGAATTCAAATACGATATCACTAGAAACGGATCAAAATTACAATGTACGACAGTTAAGGGGTTTATTTATGGGTTTAGAAGGGGTAGTGGATACTGGAAAATTTGCCTCAGTAACTGACGGGAATCACATAACAGGTTACCTTTATGATGATTATACCTTCTTAGAGTTTTCGAGAGGATGGGAGGGATGTCAGTATGGGATGTGCTATAAAAGAGAATATTGGGGGTTTAATGTATTCGCAGATTGTACAGTAGAATACATAGGAAACTATGGCGATGTAACGGTAACTACCCATGAAATTGAAGCTGTAGATATAGCTTTATACCCCAATCCAGTACAAGATAGGTTGTTCATAGATACAGAAATATTGTATGCATATACCATATATAGTTTAAAAGGAATCGAATTATTAGAAGGGAAAGCAAGTGGGAGTTCATCAATTGATATTGGAACTCTACCAGATGGAATCTATATCCTCAGACTCCATACAGAAAGTAAGCAATATGTAAGAAAATTGATTAAAAATAGCCACTCTGCGGATTGAGTGATCACAAGCCTATAAAGACTTTGGAATAGGAAATAAGGAATTGTAGATGACTATATCATACTCATAAAAGAAATGCAGCTAGATAATTCTGTCAAATACCAAAGAATAGGAAGTAAACTCTTGGAAGGACTCCTGGGAATAGCTATCACTATAAGCTTCTTTGCCCTCATCCAATACATTCTAATAGGAAGTGCTGAAATCAAAGAAAGCACCCTCTCATTTGGAGGGATACTGCTGGTAATATTGATAGCTGTAATCGTAAATGAGACCATTGAATACAATCAAAAATACTATGAATATTTATCGAACAGCAACTATCTAAGGCTTAGGCAAAGAGGGGACATGACGATCAATATAGCAAATCCCAAGAAGCTATTCGATAATCTGGAGCGACAAATACTGGAGCGGAATAATGGTTGGTGGCGATCAAAAAGAAGGGAGCGTAGCATGGCGTTTCAGACCAAGAAAGGCTCATTCCTCAATCCCCAAGCGGGCGATAGAATAATCATTAAAGTGGAAGGATCAAATCAGGTGAGGATTGAAAGTGCCCCACTCAATAAATTTACATTCGCGGATAGCGCAAGAAATTTAGGAAATATCATTTTTCTCAAAAATCAAATAGAAAAGGCAGCCATTGATAAGCTAGATAAGGTATGAAAAGCCAATTATAAATAAGAGATGATCTGGGCAAGCATCATATTGATTATTTTACTTTCTTGTCCCTGGACAATGGGTTTCGCCCAGCAAAACCAAGCGGTCGCTGAGTTGGATGGCCAGTTGTTGATCAATACCAGTTACAGTCCAGATAATGAGCTTGATTTTTTTGCTGGAGCACGCTATCTGCCTGAATTCAGCTATGAAATCCCGCTGGACTCTACCCAGCTTTTGGATATTGAGGCGTCCGCTAATCTTTCTACCTCTTCTTTCTTTCATCCCTTTGACAGCATCACTGCTGATGCCAATATTGCTCCTTACAGAATATGGGCCAGGTATACTGGTCAGCAGTTGGAGGTCAGGGCAGGATTGCAAAAGATTGATTTTGGTTCCGCCTCCTTACTAAGGTCTTTACAGTGGTTCAATCAAATTGATCCTCGCGATCCGCTCCAACTTACCAATGGGGTTTATGGGCTATTGGGTCGTTACTACTTTTTAAATAATGCCAATATTTGGTTGTGGGGATTGTACAAGAATAAACAGACTCGTGGCTTTGATGTAGTTCCTACCCATGAGGCCCTTCCTGAGTTTGGCGGAAGGGTCCAATACCCCACCCCAAACGGAGAAATCGCGCTTTCCTATCATCATCGTACTGCCAATTCTGAGGACTTGGTAGGCGTTCCCGCTTTTAAAAAAATTCCTGAAAATAGGTTTGGACTTGATGGCAAATGGGATTTGACGATTGGATTGTGGTTTGAGGTCTCCTATGTTCATAAATCTAGAAATCTAGGTGAGCTGACCAACCAGACGCTAGTCACTACAGGAGTAGATTACACCTTTGGTATAGGCAATGGACTGAGTGTGATGACAGAGCATCTTTTTGGTTCTTTTGATGCGCAAAAATTCACCAGCGGTACCAGGATCAATGTAAGCGCATTTAGTCTTTCCTATCCTTTGGGTTTATGGGATTTTCTTAGCGCTTTTGGCTATTTTAATTGGACCATGGAAGATTGGGCCTTTTTCTTGAATTACGAACATCAATTCAAAAAGATAACAGGCTATGTCATGGCCTTTTACAATCCCACGACACAACTGGGCATCCAGCAAAATAGCTTGGTTAATAATTTTGCTGGTCCTGGTTTGAGACTGATGGTCGTTTACAATCACTAAAAACTAAACATGGAACAAAATACCATTATAGCTCTTGAAGGCGTCACCAAAAAATTCCCCGTTGGTGATGGCAGGTATTTTACTGCCTTGAAAGACATCCATCTGAATTTTGAGAAAGGCGAATTTGCTGGACTCATTGGGCCCAGTGGATCAGGGAAAACCACTTTGCTCAATATCATAGGCTCTTTGGATAGCCCCACAGAAGGGAAGGCCATGGTAATGAATAAAGACATCGCTAAGCTGTCACACAAGCAATCTGCGCGACTGCGAAATATCCACATTGGCTTTATTTTTCAGGTCTATAATCTACTGCCCGTATACACGGTTTATGAAAATGTAGAGTTTGCGCTCATTCTTCAAAACAAATCAGAAAGCGAACGCAAAAAGGCCGTAATGGAGGCATTGGATTGGGTGGGTTTGCAAGACCTCGTGGACAAAAGGCCAGACAAGCTTTCTGGTGGAGAAGGACAAAGGGTCGCTATCGCTCGAGCCATTGTAAAAAGACCTGACATCATGCTGGCTGACGAACCAACGGCCAATCTCGATGCCCAAAACGCCCATCAGGTCATGAAGATATTAAAGCGACTCAATGAGGAATTAGACACGACCTTTATCTTTTCTACTCACGACGAAAAAGTGATGCAGTATTTGGAACGAATTGTACACCTAAGGGATGGGATGGTCGAAAAAGATGAATGGATTCCCCAACATAACATATCACAATGAGGCTGGCCTTTCAGATAGCTTACAAAAATTTAATGGGTGTGGGCTTGCGGACCTGGCTCAATGTGGGGGTACTTTCTTTTATTTTTGTCGTCATCATTCTATTCAATGGACTTCTGGAGGGTTGGAGTGAGCAGTCAATTCGAGAAAGTATCCAATGGGAATTTGCACAGGGGCAGGTATTGCACAAAGACTACGACCCGCTCGATCCTTTTAGCATAAAAGACGGACATGGTCAATTAGCAAAAAGCTCAACCAGCCATTTGACCCCCGTTTTGATAAGACAGGCAACTATTTACCCAGAAGGGAGGGTAAAATCAATCGTGATTAAAGGCATTGAAGCGAGTCAAAATACCCTACAATTGCCCACTCATGCACTAGCAAAAAGCAAGGCTGACATCCCCGCAATCATTGGCGTACGAATGGCCCAAACCACTCAGCTCCAAGTAGGAGATCAGGTGCTGCTTCGCTGGCGCGATAAGAACGGAACCTTTGATGCCGCAGATATTACCATTGCGGAAATATTCAATACCAATATAGCGTCCGTTGATAATGGCCAGATATGGGTACCCATTGAAAGGTTATGGGAAATGACTGATCTGAAAGGCGAAGCCACCCTTTGGATTGCGAATAAAGACTATTTGCATCAGGAAGTAGAAGCTTGGAGATTTGAAGATCAAGACGAATTATTAAGCGAGTTTAGGGAGCTGATGCAGATGGAAAAAATTTCGAGCAGTATCCTGTACATTATCCTGTTGGTGATTGCCCTAATTGCCATATTTGATACCCAGGTGCTCTCTATTTTTCGCAGGCAAAAAGAAATAGGAACCTATGTGGCTTTGGGGATGACCCCTTGGGAAGTTCTAATGCTTTTCACAGTAGAGGGCGCTTTGTATAGTATTCTGGGCGTATTGGTGGGTTGTATATATGGTATACCGCTGTTCATTTGGTTTCACGAGGTTGGTTTTACCCTTCCAGATTTTTATCAAGGCATGGGGATCAATATACCACCTACCATCATACCGCTGTTTGGACCCAAAATCATCCTTGGCACGGCCCTCATTTTAATTGTATCTACCACAATTGTCAGTCTACTACCAGCACGTAAAATCGCACGGATGAATCCAGTTTTGGCACTAAAAGGAAAGCTACAATGATTAGATTTTTATTAAAAGGACTTTTAAGAGACCGCAGCAGAAGTGTACTCCCCATTATCGTTGTTGGACTGGGAGTCACCCTAACCGTATTTTTTAGTGGCTATCTTGAAGGGTTTATGAATGATGTGATTAGTCAAAATGCTCGGTTTGACACTGGCCATGTAAAAATAATGAGCCGCGCCTATGCGCAAAACAAAGACCAACTCCCCTTGGATTTAGCGCTACTTGACGTAGATTCTTTGGTGCAAAAACTGGAAGCGGACTATCCCAAAATAGATTGGGTCCAACGCATTCGTTTTGGCGGATTATTAGATGTTCCAGACGTCAACGTTGAGACCAAAGGGCAGGGAACGGCCACTGGGCTGGCACTCGAACTCTTTTCCAAATCAGGCTCAGAAATAGATCGAATGGAGCTAAACGATGCCTTGGTTTCAGGCACCCTTCCCCAAAAGTCTGGTGAAGCCTTAATCAGCGATGAATTTGCACGAAAGCTCGATGTCGCACTTGGAGACGAGATTACTTATTTTGGCGCTACGATGAATGGCAGTATGGCTTTTAGCAATTTCGTGGTCAGCGGTACGGTGCGTTTTGGTGTAGCGGTCATGGATAAAGGGGCCATCATCATTGACATCTCAGATGCCCAACAGGTTTTGGATATGGAAAATGGAACGGGTGAAATTCTAGGTTTCTTACCCACGGGAGTCTATGACAATGAGCAAGCCACCCAAATTGTGGATCAGTTTAATCAACAATATGCGGGTATAGACGACGAGTTTGCTCCAGTCATGCTGCGTCTTCGCGATCAAAACAACCTGGCCAGTATGTTGGATTATGTAAGCGTTTCCTCTGCGCTGTTTGTAGGAATCTTTGTTTTCGCCATGTCAATAGTCCTTTGGAATACGGGATTAATTGCGGGCCTAAGACGATATAAAGAATTTGGAATAAGACTCGCATTGGGAGAATCCAAGGGGGCTATTTATCGAACGATGATTTCAGAAGCCATCCTCATAGGACTCATTGGCTCCCTTCTGGGAACAGCGCTAGGGGTGGGACTCACCTATTACTTACAAGTAGTGGGATACGACATCAGTCAATACCTGGATAATGCGGGGGTGATGATGCCTTCTGTAATCCGCGCAAAAGTTACACCTAGCTTGTTTTTTATTGGCTTTATTCCTGGCTTATTGGCCATGGTGCTTGGCAATATGCTGGCTGGCATAGGTATTTACAAACGAGAAACGGCCACCTTGTTTAAAGAGATGGAAGTTTAAATGAAACCCTTGGAGGCAAAACCCTTGGAGGACCACAATAGACGCTACTAAAGCGGTTTGTTTCAATTGACCTCAGGGCTCAACCCCAAGGAATTATTAAGATCAAAAAACTAGCAACCATGTTCAAATACACCATCTTATTATTCAGTCTTATCTTCTTTTGCTGTACCAATAGCCGTGCACAATCAGCAGAGGAAATCATCAAAAAGGTAGATGACAATATGATTTCGATCTCACAGGTATCCACTTCTGATATGGTGATCCACGGGAGGAGAAAGGTACGCACGGTGAGTTCAAAAAATTATGCTGAAGGCAGCGAAAAATCTTTTACAGAATACCTCGCACCTGAACGGGAAAAAGGCACTAAAATGCTAAAACTTGAAGATAAGCTATGGATATATAATCCTTCTTCAGATCGCACAATTCAAATTTCAGGGCATATGCTAAAACAGTCCGTAATGGGTTCAGACTTATCCTATGAAGATATGATGGAAGAACGCAAGCTGATGGAGATGTATGAGGCCAAAATCATTAAAGAGGAGATACTTTCTGGCCGAAAAACCTGGGTACTTGAACTCAATGCCATCGTGGAGGATGCCTCCTATGAAAAACAAATGATGTGGGTAGACCAGGAACGCTTTGTCCCCTTAAAGCAGGAGCTGTATGCGAAAAGCGGCAAACTTCTAAAGAGCGTAAGACTTAGCGAGGTCAAGAAATTTGGAGACCGCTGGCAGCCCACTAAAATAAATTACAAGGATATGCTAAAGGCTGGAAAAGGTACTGACTTTATCATCAAAGAAATTGAATTTGATGTAGACATACCCGCATATATATTTAGTAAAGCAGCTTTGAAGAAGTAAGAAGGGGCTTCTTTGGAGCAGTTGGGTGGTGTTTTGAAGGGGCTGTCGTATTTCAAATGCTTTTTGATTCCCTAATCCTCGCTAGTGAGGAAAGGAGGGAAATTCGTATATTTATCTTACGAGGGAGCTGTAGGTGTATTTAGGGGAGGGGATAAACTAGGTTGGCAGCAACAAAAAGAAAAAATTAAAAAATGAATAGAATCGAACAAATGATAATTGCCCTTACAATTCTAATTACTTGGAGTTGCAATAATCCACCGAAAGATAATAGTCAAATGGAGCAGAAAGAACCCCAAAAAATAGAGATTGTTACCAAAATATTTTCTGTAAAATCCGAAGGCGAAAAAGTGGAAAAAGATACGGTAAATATGATACAGTCAATGATAGTTGACGAAAAAGGAAGAGAACTCGAAAATAGATATTATAACTTGGATGGTTCAGTTAGTTGGTCAGATGAATACGAATATGACGAGAATGGGAATAAAATAGGTTCGAGATATTTTGAAGGCGATAGAAATCAGACAGCATATTATGAATACGATTTGGATTCATTGGGAAGAAGAATAGCCTATCGAGCAAAAGATGTC
>JBCBDH010000302.1:0-7452 GCA_038529855.1 Bacteroidota bacterium
CCATCCATTTTCCCAAAGCAGCGCAGCATGAGGTCGCTGGAAAACAAGTGGGGGGAGCTGTAAGGTTCCGCCCAATTTTGAACATTCTATTTGTTTTTATCTATAGCATTCCTTGGGCTAAGTCTCAAGGAGACGTGAAACAAGCCGCTCTGGTGGCCCCAATTGTGATACGCTGGGTACTTTGCCTTGTAGTAATTCACCTTCATCCAAAAGATCTATTTTAAGGTTGGTTTTTTGGAGATAAGCGGACCAGTTTTCCAAAGGAAAAACAAGGTCCGCTTCCTCCTTTTTGATAAAAGCCAGCGGCTTTTTTTTGTTCATTTCTTTTCTATCTGCATATTTTCCAATTATCTTTACGCACCGTTTTGAAAAACTGCTTGTAAAATCGGTTTTTCTTTCTCCATGTCCTGACTCTCAATTATTTACACTTAATCGTTAAAAGATGTGCTTATGAAAGCCTGTCTGTTTGACCTGGATGGCGTCATTGTCGATACTGCTAAGTACCACTTTGTGGCTTGGCGCAAGCTGGCCAATGATCTGGGTTTTGATTTTACAGAATCAGATAATGAAAAGCTTAAAGGCGTCAGCCGTGCCGATTCACTCGACCTAATTTTGGGCTGGGGAGGCGTTCATAAATCCGATGCAGAAAAGCAAGCTTTGATGGCTCACAAAAATGATCGGTATCTCGAATACATCCATCAAATGACATCGGCAGAAATTCTTCCTGGAGTGCTTGATTTGATCGCTGAGTTGGAGGAAAAAGGGATTCGTATCGCCTTGGGCTCCGCCAGCAAAAATGCCCCTTTGATCCTTCGGCAAACAGGTCTATTTGATCGGTTTAATGCCATTATAGATGGTAGTATGACCACTCAGGGTAAGCCACATCCAGAGGTCTTTTTGAAGGGAGCGCAAGCACTAGGCGTGGCGCCTGAGGCTTGTATTGTATTTGAAGATGCGGCCAAGGGGATAGAAGCGGCCTTAGCGGGAGGCATGTATGCTGTGGGTATCGGCGAGCCTGAATCTTTGGGCGCTGCACATTTGGTGATTCCCTCTTTTGCCGATTGGAATTGGGAAAAACTGCTGGCCGCTTTGAAAATTAGCTAATACCAAATGAATAGGGAAGCACCTTTGTAATCATCCAGAACTATAAAAGTGAAACAATGAAAGCATATCTTAAACACGACGAATGGTGTATCATAGAAGAGGGATTTCACCGCAATTACAATAAAATATCAGAAAGTGTCTTTAGTCTGGGCAATGGACGAATGGGCCAACGCGCTAATTTTGAAGAGCAATTCAGCGGAGAAACCATGCAGGGGAATTATGTCGCTGGGGTCTATTATCCCGATAAAACCCGTGTTGGATGGTGGAAAAATGGCTATCCAGAGTACTTTGCCAAGGTACTCAATGCGCCCAACTGGATTGGTATTGATATCCAATTGGATGGAGAAAGTCTGGATTTGGCCAAATGCGAAGTGGATGATTTTCGCAGAACGCTCCATATGAAGGAAGGCTATCTCGAACGCAGCTTTCAGGCGAAGCTAGTCAGTGGTAAGCGTATCCGCGTCAAGGCCCAGCGTTTTTGCAGCATTGTCGATGATGAGGTAGGCGCTATTCGCTATTCCATCACGCCACTCAATTTTTCTGCTACGCTGACCATCACTCCCTATATTGACGCTGATATTGAAAACGAGGATTCCAATTACGACGAAAAGTTTTGGAAGGGGATTCATACAGAAACTGGACATCAGGAAGGCTATATCATTGCTGAGACCTTGAAAACGGCTTTCCAGGTGGCCACAGGCATGTATTTTACCATCCTGCAAGATGAGGAAGCCATTGATTTTGAGATACAGTCCATTCTAAAAGATAAATACGTCGCCTGTAGTTTGGATATTCCCTGCCGAGAAGCTCAGGAGACCGTGATTTACAAATATGCGGCTAACCTTTCTTCTGAGAATCACCCCAAACCACAGTTGATGGAAAACTGTAAAAAGGTATTGGGAGCAGCAGTAGCCAAGGGCTATGAACAATTGCTGTCAGAGCAAGCCAAAGCCTGGGCGACCAAATGGGAAAATAGCGATATCGTCATCAAAGGAGACATCGCCGCTCAGCAAGGCATTCGCTTTAATATTTTCCAGCTCAACCAAACCTATACTGGTGAAGATGAGCGACTCAATATTGGTCCCAAAGGCTTTACTGGGGAAAAGTATGGTGGAAGTACCTACTGGGATACCGAAGCCTATTGTCTGCCTTTCTATCTGTCTACAGCCGAGCAAGGTGTAGCCCGTAATCTGCTGGTCTATCGCTACAAACATCTGAAAAAGGCCATAGAAAACGCTGAAAAATTGGGTTTCAAGCAAGGGGCTGCACTCTACCCAATGGTTACTATGAATGGGGAGGAATGTCACAATGAATGGGAAATCACCTTTGAAGAAATCCATCGAAATGGCGCCATTGCCTTTGCTATTTACGATTACATTCGCTACACTGGTGATCAGCAGTATCTGGTGGAATACGGGCTGGAAGTCCTGTTGGGGATCGCCAAGTTTTGGTCGCAGCGCGTGCACTATGCTGAGCGTAGAAAGCAGTATGTCATGCATGGCGTCACTGGTCCCAATGAATACGAGAATAATGTCAATAACAACTGGTATACCTCCTACATCGCTGTATGGTGTTTGGAATACGCCCTAAAGGCCATTAAATACGTATCAGAAACTGATCCTGCTGCTTACGAAAAGATTTGTGAACGCGCCCAGTTTTACGAGCATTCTGAAACCAAGCGTTGGAAAGACATCCTGGAAAATATGTTTCTCCCTGAAGATGAGGAATTGGGTATCTTTCTTCAGCAGGAGGGCTATCTCGACAAGGAGCAGCGAATGGCCAGTGATCTGGCGCCAGAACAGGTGCCGATTTGGCAACACTGGTCCTGGGATCGGATATTGCGTTCTTGTTTTATCAAACAGGCAGATGTTTTGCAGGGTATCTTCTTGTTTGAAGAACGTTTTGATTTGGAGACTATTGAGCGCAATTTTGACTTCTATGAACCCCGCACGGTTCACGAATCATCCTTGTCTCCCTGTATCCATGTCATCTTGGCAGCACTGCTGGGTAAAAAGGAAAAAGCCTATGAGCTTTATCTTCGTACGGCTCGTTTGGACTTGGATGACTATAATAATGATACAGAAGATGGTTGCCACATTACCAGTATGGCTGGAACCTGGATGGCTGTCGTTAAAGGATTTGGAGGGATGCGGGCCTATGAACAGGGCTTGCACTTAGCGCCTTTTATACCCGAAAAATGGACCAGTTACAGCTTTAAGATTCGCTATCGCGACCACATCATTGATGTACAAGTAGGGCAGGATGAGGTACAAATCAAGAATGATGCAGGAGAGGATTTATCGCTAAAAATCTACGGTGAAGATCATCAGATCATGGCTGGAAATACCTTAAAGCTTGATCGGCAAGCGGTTAATTCCTAATTTGGCATATTTTTGTATCAAAATAGCTTAAAAAAAGATCCCAATGAGAATTTTATTTGCCTTTTTGTGTATTTGCCTTTTTTGGACAGGTTGCGTAAGTGATAATACTGGTGGTGCAGATGGTGGCGGTGGAGCTGCGGGTGGTTCTACGCATGTCAAAGCAAGTCCGATTGCCCCATTTATTGGCCTATGGTCTTACAGCAAAGCCTTTTCCAATAACTCCACCCGTGTCAAAGACTACGAAGGACGCTGGGTTGAATTTACTAGCGATGGTACTTTTAAAAGTGGTCGTTGGGGAGATGAAAATAACCAGGGTAGTTTTAGCTTTGATGCAGACGCCAATGTCTTGACCTTGGATTATAAAAATGATCAGCAAGATGCTGATATGGACTGGGAAGTCAAATTAGGCGGTGATGTCATCATCTGGTTGGGCAATGCTGGTCGCAACCGCAGCGGCGATCAAATTCGTATGCAAAAAGTGCAGGAGCGCCCATTGGCACCTGCTGGATAAATTATAAATGCCTTTAGACAGAAACCCCTTGCCAAAAATAGCTTTCGGCAAGGGGTTTTTGCGTTTTTTTCTTAATTTTCATGGCTATAATATTAAGCCCATATACACTCATTCATCTATACAAACACTATGATGAAAATATCCATCCCTCTATTATTGATTGCATTGTTTACCGCTTCCTGTACCGTCCAATACCTCGTTGGTGATGAGGAAAAAAATGCTCAACAGGAAACGACGACAGCCAGTACGAGCACTGATACCTTGCCTCCAAATGCAGAGGAAGGTCCTGAATTTCAGCGCTTTCCAGAAGGAGTCAAAGAGGCGGTTCATCGCCGCATACCCGCAGAAGGCGGGCGAATTGATCAGGTAAGAGTCGAACCGCCCTATTGGTGGGTGGATATGACGCATCCTACACTGGAAGTAATGATCTATGATCAAGCCATCAAAGGCTATCGCGCCAGTATCAATTATCCAGGCATCACGGTGAAAAAGACCCATAAAGTCGAAAATCGCAATTATGCCTTTATCGAATTGGATATCGAACCAGGTACCCAGCCTGGAAAATTCAATATCCTGCTGACCAGAGGCGACGATGTGCGCAGCTATCCCTATGAATTGAAAAAACGAAATAAGGAAAATCGCATTTTGGGCATTGACCCCTCCGATTTGATCTATCTCATCATGCCCGATCGCTTCGCCAATGGCGATCCCTCCAACGACAGCTTTGACGATATGGCCCAAAGGGGTACCGACCGCGATAAACTCTTTTTTCGCCACGGCGGTGATCTTCAGGGCATCATTGATCGACTCGACTATTTACAAGACTTGGGCGTGACCGCCCTTTGGCTAAATCCCGTATTGGAAAATGACCAACCTTATGATTCCTATCACGGCTATGCCCTTACCGATCACTACAATATTGATCAGCGATTTGGAGATAATGATTTATATGTGGAATTAGTCGAACAATGCCATGCCAGAGGTATGAAGGTCATCATGGACATCATCCATAACCATGTCGGTGACCAACATTGGATGATTCGCGATTTGCCCGCAGAGGATATGATCCACCAATTTGATGCTTTTACCAAGACCAGCTATCGCGCTCCTACCTTGATGGACCCTTATGCCGCTAAAGCGGATCAAATGATCATGTCAGATGCTTGGTTTGATCGGCATATGCCCGACCTCAATCAGCAAAACCCTCGCATGGCCAATTACTTGCTACAAAATAACATCTGGTGGGTAGAGCATGCAGGGATTGATGGCTATCGTATCGACACCTATGCCTATCCAGATCAGGCGTATATGGCCAAATGGGGAGAGCGCATACAGGCCGAATTTCCTTCGCTGGGAATCTACGGTGAAACCTGGGTACACGGCGCGACCATCCAAGCCTTTTTTAGCCAAAACAACCGCTTGAATGGCCAACGAAACTCCAATTTGCCTGGTGTAACCGACTTTCAGCTTTATTATGCGATTGATGAGGCCCTCAAACAAGAGCAAGGCTGGACTTCAGGGGTTTCTCGAATCTATTATACCTTGGCCAAGGATTACATCTATGAAGATCCTTATCGAAACGTCCTGTTTCTAGACAATCACGATTTGAGTCGTTTTTATTCCAGCATTGGTCAGGACGATGCTAAGTATAGAAGCGGAATTTCCCTATTGATGACTTTGCGCGGCATACCCATGCTGTATTACGGCACAGAAATAAAAATGGAGGGAGCTGGTGGAGCTTTTGGCGAAGGGGGGCGAATCGACTTCCCTGGCGGCTGGCCTGGCGATTCCAGCAATAAATTCAATGCTAAAGGTCGGACGGCTGAAGAGCAGGCCAGCTTTGAATTTGTTCGCAAACTAGCGCAGTTTCGAAAGAATAGCTCTGCTCTCCATAGGGGCAAATTGATGCAATTTGTACCAGAAGATAACCTCTATGTCTATTTCCGTTACGATGACAAACAGACCATTATGATTTTGATGAACACTGCTGGGGAAGAAAAAATAGTAGATACAAAGCGCTATGCAGAGCGGATGCAAGGATTTAAGCGAGCTCGCGATGTGGTGAGCGAGGAGTCATTGAGCCAAGTCGATCAAATTAGAGTAGGTCCAAATTCGGTTCGAGTATTGGAGCTACAGCCCTAGCGCAGACCGCGTTTTTTGAGGTTTCTTTTGTAGCGAGCTGCATTGGCATTATGGCCAGAGAGGGTTTGGGCAAAGGCGTGATAACCACTGCCATCGCCTTTGGCGCAAAAGAAGATATAGTTGTGGTCTTCTGCATTCAAAATGGCATCTAGTGTGCTGATATCAGCCATACTAATTGGGCCAGGAGGAAGACCAGTGTATTTGTAGGTATTATAAGGTGATTCTACAGCCAGATGCCTATTTGTCACTCGGCGGGTATTAAAGTCCCTGGTGGCAAATACCACCGTTGGGTCAGCCTGAAGCCGCATTCCTTTTTTGATTCGATTCAGATAGACGCCTGCAATTCGGGCTTTTTCATCATTGCGAGAAGTTTCGCGTTGGACAATGGAGGCCAGGGTGTAGACTTCTTCTGGGCTGAGCTTTTGGGTTTTGGCCTTTTGCTGTCGGTTGTTTTGGGACCAAAACTTATCGTGTTCTTTCAGCATGCGTTCAAAGAACGTTTTCTCATTTGTATTCCAATAAAACTCATAGGTGTTGGGAATAAAAGCGCTGATGACCGTTTCGCGGGTATAGCCATGCTGATCTAGATAATCCTCATTGGTCAGTAGGCGATAGAGGCTTATAGAGTCTGTTTCAATAAACTGGGCAACCTTTCCGGCAATATCTTCAGGAAGCCGTTCATTATTAAGTACCACCTTGACGGGGGCTTGTTTGCCTCCTCTGAGATGTCGGATAAGTTGGCGGTTGTTCCAGCGAGGTTCAATCTTGAAGCGTCCAGCTCTCATTTGAGGGCGGATATAATTCATTCGTTCGGCTACCCAAGTAAAAGAAGCGGTATCCATAATAATGGATTGCTGAACCAATAAATCGACAACTTCTTGAAAAGTGGAATTGGTGGGAATATGTAGGTATTGGTTTTTTAATTCTTTGGGGACATTAGGGCTAAATACATCTTGGTATTTTCCATATCCGACATAAACGGCTACAAGACCTGCTACAAATAAGAATAGGATAAGATTTCTCAACATGCCTCTCGATTTCCTGGTGTTTGCGTGGTGCTTTTACTTATAGGATTCCTGTTCATTGGGGAAGTCCTTGTTCTTTACATCATTTATATACTCTCCAACGGCCCCTTTTATTGTGTCAAACAGCTCTAGATAGCGCCGTAAGAAGCGAGGTTTGAAATCTTTGGTAATTCCCAATAGATCATGGGTGACCAATACTTGCCCATCTACATAGGGCCCAGCCCCAATACCGATGATGGGAATGGTGAGTTCTTCAGATACCTTTTTAGCCAAATGCGCGGGAATTTTT
>JBCBDH010000303.1:0-7449 GCA_038529855.1 Bacteroidota bacterium
GGCAACAGGTTATGTATGTCAATAATATCCTGTTGCCACATCGTTATCCCTTTGTATTGGTGGACAAGATCATCGAATTGTCGGATAGCCATGTTGTAGGCATCAAGAATGTGACCTTTAATGAAAACTTTTTTACCGGTCACTTTCCCAATAATCCGGTATTTCCCGGCGTTCTGCAAATGGAAGCCTTGGCACAAACTGGCGGCATACTAGCGCTTTCTACCGTGGAAGATCCTGAAAATTGGGACACTTATTTTTTAAAAATTGACAACTGTAAATTTAAAAACAGAGTTGTTCCCGGAGACACCCTCATTCTCAAAATGGAACTGTTAGGGCCTATTCGAAGAGGAGTTGTTCAAATGCGTGGGACAGCGTATGTGGGGAACAAAATCGTTTCAGAAGGGGAATTAACAGCGCAAATTATCAGAAGATCTTGATTATATGCACACACTAAGGAATATACACCCTAACGCAAAAATCGGCAAAAACGTAAAAATTGGCGCCTTCGTTACCATCGAAGAAGATGTAGTCATCGGTGATGGTACAGAGATTGGGCCCAACGTTTGTGTCCTCAATGGTGTCCGGATGGGGCGCAATTGCAAGATTTTTCCTGGAGCTATCCTCGGCTCCATTCCACAAGACCTCAAATTCGATGGCGAGCACTCCGTCCTAGAGATCGGAGATCATGTGACCATTCGCGAATATTGTACGATCAATCGAGGTACTAAGGCCAATTATAAGACGGTTATCGGCAATGGTGCTTTGATCATGGCCTACTGCCACATCGCCCACGATTGTGTGATCGGGGAACGCTGTGTATTGGCCAATTGTGTAAATCTAGCTGGGCATATCGAGATTGGGCCAAAAACGACGCTGGGCGGTCTTTCTGCTGTGCATCAGTTTGTTCGCATTGGTGATCACGTCATGGTTGGAGGTGGTTCGCTCGTTCGGAAAGATGTACCTCCCTATGTAAAAGCCGCTCGCGAACCCTTAGCCTATGCGGGCATCAACTCCATCGGTCTTCGTCGTCGAGGCTTTACTAAAGAGCAAATCCACAATATTCAAGATATATATCGCATCCTTTACATTCGCGGTTATAATGTCACTCAGGCGGTTGAACGCATTGAATCCACTGTGATGGCTACTCCCGAACGCGACAATATCCTCGACTTTATTCGCGCAGCCGACAGGGGCGTAATTCGTGGCTTACGCCACCATAATGGACGTCATGCCTATGGAGGTGGTATTGAATAATATCGGGAAGCGCTATCGCTTCGAATGGATATTTCGCCAAATACAACATACATTTACTCCCGATAAAGCTTATGCACTACTCGGTCCCAATGGCTCAGGAAAATCAACCCTGATGAAAATCCTGTCTGGGCACCTTTCCCCTTCGGAAGGGGAAATTGAATTTATTCAACATGGAAAGCGCATAGATACGGATGAAGTTTATCGCCAAATTGCCTATGCCGCTCCCTACATCGAACTCATCGAGGAGTTCAGCCTTTTAGAAGGGCTGGAATTTCACCAAGCCTTCAAACCTTTTCTAGACGACCTCCGTCCCATAGACTTAATAGATATCTTACAGTTTGCCTCCTCTAAAAATAAAGAGATTCGCTTTTTCTCCTCTGGAATGAAGCAAAGACTCAAACTCGTACTAGCCATCTGCTCCAACACCCCGCTCCTACTCCTCGACGAACCCACCACCAACCTAGATGCCCAAGGTGTCGATTGGTACCAAGAACTCATCGACCGCTACAAACGCGACCGACTCCTTATCGTCGCCTCCAACATTGAACAGGATTATGTCTTCTGCGAGGAACAGCTCAATATTCTGAATTATAAACCCGTGAAGAAGAAACGGAAGCGAGGTTAGGTACTTTGTAATAAGAAATTATTTATGTAGGCTTTCCTGGGATTGTTGGGTTGGAGGTAGCGCTTATTGTCGGACTGACCCCGCACGCAACTGTCGGACTGACCTCGCACGCAACTGTCGGACCGACCCCGCTTTGGCGGGGAGTCAGTCCGACAGGGCAGCCCGCGAAGCAAGTATATGGCAGCTTAAACGCTCGCAGCGCAGCGATCTCGCAGTTGCAGCGCAAAGCGCAAAACGATCTCGCCTCTCACAGCGCAGCAATTTCTACACTTTATCCTCTAAATCCTTCAACCAAGCCCTTAGCTTCCCCAACTTTTCCATCATCTTTTGCTTCTGCTGCAGTCGCACCTTATTCTGCTTGAGCTCTCGTTTAGCTCCCTCAAGCGTAAAGCCCCGCTCTTTGACTAGCTGATAAATCGTTCGAAACTGCTCAATATTTTGCTTGGTAAAACGGCGGTCGCCTTTGCTATTTTTGTGCGGGCGTAAAAGATCGAATTCAGATTCCCAAAAGCGGATAAGCGATTTGGAAACCTTAAACATTTCAGACACTTCTCCTATCGAGTAATACAATTTGGCGATGTCGTCTTTTAGCTTAGGCATGGGGTGAAATTTGACAATAGGGCAGTATAGCGCTAAGACCTTGTCTACCAACAAAATACCAAACTTTGATGGATAATGCAACCAAGTCTTAAGCCTCCAACTTTTGGGTAAGTAGTTTTTTGCTCATCCCTGGATTGGCTTTCCCCTTTGAGCGTTTCATCACTTCTCCCATAAAAAAGCCCAGCAAGCCTTTTTTCCCTTTTTTGTAAACCGCTACCTTATCTGGAAAGGCCGCCAAAACTTCATCGACCAAGTCCTTGAGAAAGCTTTCGTCATTGGTTTGAAGTAGGTTGAGCGCTTGGGCGACTTGGTGTGCTGTTTTACTAGGTGCTTTTTGAAGAGCGGGAAGGATGCGTTGATAGGCAATGGCGCTGCTCACCTGGCCACTTGCGATGAGTTCTATAAAGGCGAGTAGGCCCTTGGGAGCGATGGGATAATCGCCTATGCCTATTTGGCTTTCTTGTAGGTAGGGGATAATTTTATTGATCAGTAGATTAGCGATGGCTTTGTAGCGCTTGCTTTTTTGGCAGAGGGCTTCAAAGTATTCGGCAATGCTTCTTTCCTCGACCAATAGGCGGGCGTCATAGTCAGAGAGTTGATAGGATTGCGTAAATTTTTGATAGTGTGCCTTGGGTAGTTGGGGAAGTGAAGAGCGAATGGCTTCGATCTCGGCATCGCTGACCACTACTGGGGGCAAATCAGGGTCGGGGAAGTAGCGGTAATCGTGCGCATCTTCTTTGTCCCGCAATGGGGTAGTGACGCCTGTCTGAGGATTGAAATTTAGGGTTTGCTGTTCTACTTGTCCTCCTTTTTCGATTAGGTCAATTTGTCTTTTTCGCTCATAGCTAATCGCACGGCGGGCAAATCGCATGGAGTTGAGATTTTTGACCTCACAGCGCTCTCCATAAGTGCTTTGGCCTTTGGGGCGAACGGAGATATTACAATCACAGCGCATGGAGCCTTCTTCCATATTGCCATCCGAAATATCCAGATAGCGCACCAGTCGCCGCATGGCATTCATAAAAGCATCCACTTCAGCGGCAGATCGAAAATCAGGCTCAGTGACTACTTCCAGCAAAGGAACCCCTGCTCGATTGAGGTCGATAAAAGAATATTGAGGATCGAGATCGTGAAGTGATTTCCCAGCATCTTCTTCCATATGGATGTGATGGATGCGAATACTTTTTTGCACCCCCTCACAATCAAAAGACAGACTACCGCCTATACAAACGGGAGCTTGGTCTTGCGTGATTTGATAGCCTTTGGGCAGATCGGCATAGAAATAATTTTTGCGATCAAATCGATTGTGCTGATTAATGCGGCAGCCTATGGCCAAACCCAGGCGAATAGCATATTCCAATTGCTTTTTGTTGAGTCTGGGGAGGGTACCTGGATAGCCTAGTGAAATAGCGCTGATTTGGGTATTGGGTTCCGCACCAAACTGGGTGCTGTCAGCACAAAAGGCTTTGCTTTGGGTAGAGAGCTGTATATGTACTTCCAGCCCAATAACGGTCTCGTAGGAATCGTAAATACTCATAATTGAAAATCGTCAATTGCAAAAGTGGGAACTATTGAAGGGATTGTCAAAAAAAAGGAGCAGAAGTTTAGAAGAACAGAAAGCCCAGGATCGCAGTAATAATGATACAAATAGCAAAAACAAAATTATAGGCCAGCATGGCGATGAAGTATTTGAAAAGGGTCTTTGGCCAGCTTTGCTGATAAAAGCGTTTCATAGCTATGTATAGATATACAATAATGATCAAAATGATAAAACCAATATAAGCCTCGAAATCTTCTATTAGGCTAATGGATATGAAAAATAGGCTGAGGAGAAAAAAACTAAAGGCATGGATGTGAAAGCTAAAGACGAGGTGTTCGACATAATAAAAGGGCCGTCGGATGTAGAGTAGCTTCATAAAAAGCGCGATAGAAGGTAGGATAAGTAGTACCAACCAACTGATTCGGCCCAGCAGATAGCTGATAAAACCACGACTCTGTTTGAAAAACTTGACCTTTTGTCGAAATAGGATTTGCTCAAAAAATCCCTCGATCTGATAGGCTTCGATCAGCTCTTCTGCATTCAGATCAAGAAAGTCTGCTTTGGCAATCACCTGAGGTCCTTCAAAGCCTAGTTCGATAAACTCGGTGAGGTCTATACTGTCATTTGCGGTACTGTCTATCGCAAGTTTGGTTTGAAGGCTATCTACAAAGATGGGTAAGACAGGGGCATTGGGATATTGCTGGTCAAACTCATTAAATAGGGTATCTACCTGTCGGGAAATGAGCTGCCTGTCGTATTCCTCCCTGATCGTAGCACCAATATCGAGTTCGGAATTATCGAGATTAGCTTGGAAGGTAATGGTCGCAATCATCAAAATAGAGCTAACCAAGAAGAGGCGAAAAGGGGAGACATAGCTTTTGTGTCGACCTTTGAAATACTCTACCGTTAGTTTCCCTGGTATAAGGAGATTTTTCAAGCTAACAATGATCTTCGAATCGATATTAAAGATCGTCGTCAGAGACTCTTTTAAGATGGTGAGTAAAGTAACCCGACCATCTGTACGCTTCTGACCACAGTTGTAGCAAAAACGAGCCCCTTCTACCAATGGTTCTTGGCAGTTGGCGCAGGTTGGAGGGGAAACATTTTGTTGGTCCATAAAATAGCTGCTACTACCATAAAATAGCAATATTACCAGGGAAAATAAAGGATTTTAGAGGGGGATGCTAGTGCTGAACAAAAAAAAACTTACCTCAAGGAAACGAGAAGCAAGTTTTTCAAATATTTAGCGAATTAAAATTTAAGTCTTGTATCTAGTCAAAGGATTGGTTAGAGGTAGCGGCCATATTGACCAACTCCTGGTATTCTTTATCTGATAAACCATCCATGCAATAGTGGATAGGATTGACTTTCTTGTTTTTGTAGATGACTTCATAATGCAGATGTGGAGCTGTAGAGGTTCCTGTCGTTCCTACCTGACCAATACTCTGTCCCCGCTTTATTTTCTGACCCAGCACCACTTCGATCTTGTACATGTGTGCATACAATGTCTTGTAACCATAACCATGATCGATAATGACGTGATTGCCATATCCATTTCTAAGGCGCTTGATGCTGACTACTTTTCCATCACCCGTTGCCTGAATAGGCGTTCCTTGTGGGCAGGTAAAATCAATTCCTGCATGCATCCTACGTCTCTTGAAAATAGGATGAATCCGATAACCAAAACCCGACAGCGAGCGAATATTGCGTTTGAGCTTATTGGAAATTATGGGTTTGATAGCTGGAATACAAGCCAGCATTTTTTCCTTATCCTCTGCCAATGCCGTAAGGGTATCAAGCGATTTAGACTGTAAGGTAAGTTGGCGAGCGATTTTATCGGCCTTCTCTTGCGTAGCAATCAATAATGCTCCTGTATTGCGGAAATTAGTCAGATTATTATAGCGATCACTACCTCCAATACCACCGTTCCACATATTATCATCTATAGGGTCCATACCGAAGAGCATACGGTGAACACTAGCATCCCTTTCTTGTACATTATCCAATACCTTGGATACCAAATCCATTTGATTGTTGAGTGCGATGTATTTGAACTTCATCTGCTCAATCTCTCGAAGCAGGGCCTTTTCTTTGGGAGAAGGGAAATAAGTATAGGCAATTGTAATAATGGCGATAGCAGCAACGATAACCGCGGACAGGAATCCGAGGACTCGTAGCGCTTTCACTTTGAAGGGTTCTACAACCTTTTCATACCGCAGTGTTTGCGTATTGTAGACAAACTTCTCTTTTCTCATAAACACCTTTATTCGTTAACCAAAAATCAGTACTTTTGTAGCCTGATTTGAGGCACTGATGGTCAGCTTTCTCATAGAAATTGGACCAAAATTAAAAGGCCAAATCCAATTATTCAAAAGATTTTGGCATTAATTTTCCACAATGGCTCGATAAATTAGATTGATTTATAATACTTTACGCAAAAAAATGAAAGTATTAAATTAAAACATAATTCCACTATCATCAAATTATTTAGCCAGCGAAATTGTGACATAGTAAAACGAATGGCAAGACAAACAAATAATTAAAAAAAACAAGGGAATCGATAAAATTCAGTACGTCCATGATGAAAGCACAAGAAATACGCCAAAAATTTCTCGATTTTTTTGAGCAGAAAAAGCACCGCATTGTTCCTTCTGCACCGATCGTTTTGAAGAATGACCCAACCTTGATGTTTACGAATGCAGGGATGAATCAATTCAAGGATTACTTCCTGGGGAACGATCAGCCCAAGTCTCCTCGAGTAGCTGATACCCAAAAATGCCTGCGGGTCTCTGGTAAGCACAATGATTTAGAAGAAGTAGGCATTGATAGCTATCATCACACGATGTTTGAAATGCTTGGCAATTGGTCTTTTGGCAATTATTTCAAAAAAGAAGCCATTGCTTGGGCCTGGGAATTGCTGACCAAAGAATATGGTCTTGATCCCGATCGACTCTATGTCTCTATCTTTGAGGGAAGCGAAGACGATGGTTTAAAAATGGATGAGGAGGCCCAGGAATATTGGAAGGAATGGATTGATCCCAATCGCATTCTCTTATTCGATAAGGCCGATAATTTTTGGGAAATGGGCGATACGGGTCCCTGTGGTCCTTGCTCAGAAATCCATGTTGATTTACGGGATGATGCCGCTCGGGCAGCTGTAGATGGAAGTACCTTAGTCAATCAGGATGATCCTGAAGTCATTGAAATCTGGAATCTGGTATTCATCCAATACAATCGCAAAGCGGATGGAAGCCTGGAAGAATTACCCGAAAAACACATCGATACGGGGATGGGCTTTGAGCGGCTGTGTATGGCCCTTCAAGGTAAAAAGTCGAATTATGACACGGATATTTTTACGCCTTTTACCTGAGCGTTTTTCTACCAACTCAATAAAAGTCGAATTATGACACGGATATTTTTACGCCTTTTA
>JBCBDH010000304.1:0-7448 GCA_038529855.1 Bacteroidota bacterium
CAAATTTGAATTGGAAGATGTGGATGTCAACAGAGCCGATCTTAAAATTGATACCTACCGCTCTAGTGGTGCAGGTGGACAGCACGTTAATAAAACAGAATCCGCAGTTCGCATTACCCATCTTCCAACTGGTGTTGTTGCTGAAAGCCAGGAAAGCCGGAATCAGATCAAAAACCGGGAAATTGCCTTACAACGCCTAGTGGCCAAGATTCACGAAATGCAAAAGCAACAGCACGAATCCGAGGTTGCCGCTCAACGTCGCTCGCTAGTGGGGACTGGTGATCGTTCGGCTAAAATCCGAACTTATAATTATCCACAAAATCGCGTCACAGATCATCGAATTAACCTAACACTTTACAGCTTAGATAAAATTGTCGAAGGAGATATCGAAGGAATTATTGAAGCTCTACAGGTGGCAGAGAATGCAGAAAAGATGAAGGCAGGCGAAAATGCATAAATTACTGCCGGGCTTAGCTGTACAATGAGCTTAAGCCCGGCAGTAATACTAGAAGTCCATTCCAATAGAGATGTATAAAATGGGGTCTTGGACTATCCTTGTTTCGATTCCCCAAGCATAATCCACTCTTATAAAATAGCCAAATAAGACGGAGCGCACTCCAAAACCGTATCCCGCAACGATGGGATCGCGAAAATAATTGACTTTGATACTAGTAGTTGGATTCTCCACCGTAATGGTATTGAGTGGATTTTCATCGCTAAAGGGGGTTCTCCCTTGCCAAGCAGTTCCCACATCAAAAAAGCCAACCACCTGGAAATTACGGAAGAAGGAGGAGCGGATTCTCCGAGAGAAATACCGAAGCAAAGGAACGCGAAGTTCGGCATTTAAAAGAGCATAGGAATTCCCATTGCGAATATTCCAACGGAAGCCCCTCATATTGCTAGCCAAATTTTGGTAGGCGAAGTTACCCTCTGTAGGGAAGGGAATTTCGTCATTAAAATTAGGGAAAATCCAGTTGTCAACTGCGCCAAGGAAATACAAAATTTGCTCAGAGCCAAAGGAAGTAGCTGCGGCTGCTCTCAGGGCAATAATAGAATGCTTGTCTATCCGCTGATAATGACGGGCATCCAAACCGAGGATGGTCATAAAACCATCAGCAAAATCAAAAGATACATTGTCCAATAAGTCCACCTGAAAACGTTTAACCATCTCGCCATATATCTTATAGCGCGTACCGTTTTTGATATTCAAAGAGACATCTAGGGTATTATCGAATACATACTCGCCTCGGATACCAAAACGCTGTTGGTTAAAAGAAGGTACATTTAGGGTATTGGCATCGGTAGCCAGAAGCGTCTGCCGATCTAGCCGCAAAGTGGCTAAGCCACGAATGCTGCGGAAGATATCCAAGGGATAGCGGACTTGGTATTGACCAATAATAACAGCTTCTTCGATCTTTGGTGGGACAAAACTACTGCCCAAATTCTCTACTGTATTACGTAGAGAACGACGATAGAATGCATAGCGTTGATCTAGGCGTCGTTTTTTATTATCGAATAGTAGAAAATATTCTGCGCCATTAAAGGTAGTGGGTAAACGTACACCACCTTCTACTTCATAGTCTTCGAAAAGGTCTTTGAAATTCCCCTTGATCAAAATGCCCGGCGGGGGATAATCAAAATTCTGTCGTGCTCCTGCGTAACTATCCAATCCGCCATAGAGCAGACTGTTATCTAATTGGAAGGTGACAAAATCGGTTTTGAATTTTAGGCGATAGGGGACGATTCGGGAGGAGCGGAATTTCATCACCCTGGGCTGATTGCTAGTTTCCGTAATTCTTTCAATTTCCTGAGGTCTTTGCAATTCGATTTCGCCATTATCCTCCTCCACTACAATGGTTGGTGGAACTTCCTCCTCATCAAATTCACTTTGAAAAAGATAATTATCAATATCTATCTTACCCGTATCTCTTTGTGCGGGGAGCGGCTCTGTAATTTCGAAGGCTTGTTCATCTATAATTTCCAATACCTGGTCTTGATTTTCTTCCACTGCGGAGGTTTCCTGGTCGGCAGGCACTTGCAATACCTGGCCCTGTTGCTGGCGAAAGCGACTGGGGCTCGCCGTCATCCGCTTATTGGGGTTTACAGTATGTAGAAATAACTTATAGACTTCATCTTGCTTGACCACCTCGACCATTCGATTGCTTCTTCCCGCAATATGCATATCGATGATATTTCGATTGTAATTGGTTTGGTTGTGGGTAAAAGCTTTTTTCTTGTAGACGGGTTCTAGGCTAATTGATTGGATCAGACTACTGTCTAGGCTGGCTAAACTCGAATCCTGATGCAGGACGATTTCTGTGCTGTCTTGGAGTAAAATGCGCTGATTATAAAAGGCAATTACATCTTCTAGATAACCCATTTGGCGATTGTAAACCCCACTTTTATCTGTTGTGTAACTAAACCAAGTGGTGTCGATGGCAGCAGGGCTGCGTTCATTAGCCAAGGGAGTATTGGTTAATCTGACCAGCTCGCCAGAGCGTTCCTCCAGGTCGTAGTAAAAGAGATCAAAGGTGTTGACGGGCAGAATAGTATCCAGCTTTGCTGACATCAACAAAGTATCTGCTCGATTGGAGGAAAAGATGATCCCTTTCTTACCATCTAGCTTGACTACTTTGGCATCTAAATCATCCCAAAAGTCATTGGTAATACGCTCTGTTTGCCGATTGAGCATATTGTATAAAAAGATGTCTGAGAATCCGCGAACACTGGCAGAAAGGATCAGGGTATTGACATTGAGATAGTCCATGCTAAATATCCGATGAAACTGATTGGGGACGACGTCCTTAATGCCGTCGCCTGTATTCAGATCATAACGCATGGTTTTGATAATATCCCGTCTTTCATAGATAATAGTCAGTTCTTGATTATTGGGACTCCATGCGATCATGGGATAATTGTAATCCGTTGCCTGAAAAGCATTGCGAAATCCACCTTTGAGAATCACCTTGCGATTGCCTGTGCTAAGATCGTGTAGGTAAACCTTGTACTTTCCAATCTCATTGGTTACATAAACGATTTTTTGGCCATCTGGACTTAAGCGGACTCGGTTAATGGGTAGCTTTCTCCGATTTTTGATCTTGATGGCCTCACCTTCCGGTGGACTCATCATATCTGATTCCTGTTGGTAGCGCTTTTTGAAGTAAGCCATCCAAGCTAGGGTAGTTTTGCGATAGGTACTTCCCAGCACATACAGAAAACCACTATCAATACTGCGATTAATTCGGGTCAAGTAGAGCAGATTAGAAACCGTAGACCGTCCATAGTTTTGGCTAATAAAATACCACATCGCATGCCCAACCAACTGGGGATGCTCCTCAGCCATTTTATCAAAATCCTTGTACTTATCCTGGAGAATGAGATTGCGAAGCTGATTATCCAACTCTGTTGACCATTCCTTACCGACATAGGTGACTAAACCCTGCTTGAACCACTCTGGAAGATTGAGCATAACGGCATTCTGCACAATTTCCTGAAGATTAGAACCAAAAAGCATCGCATTGAGATAGACATTGGCAATACCTTCCCGAATTTGTTGGCGCAGGTGATTGTGATCGCCATTGAAATAAACAAAAATCTTATTGCCGACAATTTTGGTCTGGCCCCCTGTATTTACAAAAGCTTCCTCGCTACCAATATTACTTTGTTTGATGTCTGTGAGATCCTTGTACACGATAATTTCTATTCGCTCATTCATCCGATGCTCCAAAATACCTTGCACTGCATCGTAGTCCATCTCCGCCATCTGGACTACTGACTGACCAATATTTCGACCTTCACCATACCAATAGGTGATAAAGTTTTGGGTTTCGTATTGTAACCACTCATCAAAATCCTGATGGTATTGGACGCGATTTTTACCAAACTCTACTTGTGTACCTTGGGCGGAGGCTTCAAGAGCGAGTATAGTTAGTAAAAATAGGAGAGCGTATTTAATGCTATGCATAAGCAAGGTTTTTCACATAATTTTTGATGGTCGGCTAGCGGGTATACTCTTTTAAAGATGTATTTTTTTCCATATAATGTCAACGCATCTCAGAGAGAAGTGTATTTTTGCCTGCACTTATCCTCAAACAAGATTTAAACTGTCTATTTTCAAGGCATTAGTGCTAAAAAAGTAAGGCATCCATTAAATCGTTAACGGAAATTTTATGGCCCTTGTTGCTAAATTCACCTTTAATCCCTTTCAGGAGAATACTTACCTTATCTATGACGACTCCAAAGAGGCTATTATTATAGACCCAGGCTGTTACACCCAAGTTGAAAAGACGGAATTGTCGGATTTCATCACTAAAGAAGGCTTAAAGCCTGTGCGTTTGATCAATACCCACTGTCACATCGACCATGTCTTTGGGAATAAATTCGTAGCGGAGACTTATGGTTTAGCATTAGAAATCCACGAAGGAGAATTACCAGTGCTAGAGGCCGTACCCGAAGTTAGTCTAAAATACGGCATTCCATTGCCAGATCATTCACCAGACCCAGGCCGCTTTATCAAAGAAGGCGAAGAAATTCAATTTGGTCATACACGTCTAAAGACCCTTTTCACTCCTGGTCATTCGCCTGCTAGCATCTCCTTTTACTGTCAGGAAGATGCTTTTGTTATTGCCGGAGATGTCCTTTTCTATGGCAGCATTGGCCGAACTGACCTTCCTGGTGGTAATTTTGAGACCTTGATCCAAAGTATTCGTCGGGAGTTTTTTACGCTGGATGACGATGTAATTGTCTACCCTGGCCATGGTCCGAAAACCACTGTTGGTTACGAAAAGCAAAACAATCCGTTTTTGCGATAGTTCGATGGGGGAGTATGGGAGTGGTGAAAATGACCGCTGGGAGATAGTTTATATAAGGGTTTAGGTAGTGAGGAGAAGTGGTTTTTTGAGCGTTGATGGTATTATTCCCGCCATAGGGCGGGTTAACCCACCCAAGCCACCTCCGCCAACACCAGCCCCCAAATATTTGGAAAAGATAAAATCCTCCCACCTCTTGCAGGAGCTGAATGTCGCAAAAGCTACGCTATTTATCAATAGTTAGAAAATTTTCTACTAATAGGACGCAAGAAATTCAAAATTCCATAAAACAAAATGACTTTTTTAAAGCAGAGGTGGCCTTTTTGTGATGTAAAATGTTGGTTATTAAGGTTTTGTATGGGTTGATTTTTTTTGAGATTCATCGGGTAAGAGTCGGAAAGACTTGCGATGAATAACACAGGGGCCATGATTTTTTATGGCTTCTCGATGTGCTTTTGTTGGATAGCCTTTATTACCTGACCACCCGTATTGCGGGTACTGCTCGTGTAGGTCCTTCATCAGATCATCGCGATAGGTTTTGGCTAGGATGGAAGCGGCAGCGATAGAAGCGAATCGGCTATCGCCCTTTACCATACAATTATGTGGAATTCCCAAATAAGGGACAAAGCGATTACCATCAATCAACAAATTGGTGGGTCTAGTCGTTAATTGGTCAATGGCGCGATGCATGGCGAGAAAAGAAGCTTGAAGAATATTGATTTGGTCAATTTCGGCAGCATCGACACTGGCGACGGCCCAAGCTAGTGCTTTGGCTTCAATGATAGGACGTAGTTCGTAGCGGTGTGATTCGGTGAGTTGTTTAGAGTCATTGAGTAGTGGATGATAAAAATCGTTGGAGAGGATGACGGCGGCGGCATAAACTGGGCCAGCCAAGCAGCCTCTACCAGCCTCATCGCAGCCAGCTTCTGTGGCGGAAGAATTAAAATAAGGTGCAAGCATCAGTCCTGATTTTTAGCTTGCCAAAAATACAATTTGATGTTTCCACAAGCAACAATAATCTGGATAAATGGTCTGTTTATTGTATATGTAGGGTACAGCGTAATGAGATGCACAATGACAATCAAGACATAAGGTTAAGTTTTATCTAAAAAAAAGTCAAAATCCCGCGTTTTGGCCATTCAAGGCTTGCCTTTCCCTAAAATATTCCCTTAATTAAAGGTTCAATGCTTCGGTTATACATTGCTTTACTTTTTATTTGTTGGACGATCCTCAGCGCCTTTGGTCAAGATTACACAATCAAAGGGCGGATAACGGATTATGACACAGAAGAGGGCTTGCCTTTTTGTAACGTTTTTATCCAGGGAACAACGACAGGTGTTTCTACTGATGTTGATGGATATTTTACCTTGACCACCAGTACGAAAGGAGATAGTCTAGTTGCTTCTGCCATTGGCTATCAAAACCGATCAAAAGCTATTAATGCCAATCTAGAAGAGCAAATGATCAATTTTAGTCTTCGCTCTTCCGATTTCACCCTATCAGAAGTTGTCATTATTGCAGGAGAAAATCCTGCCAATGAAATTGTCCGGAATATCATCAAGAATAAGAATCAGAATCGGGTGGAAGCCTTGGATGCCTATCAATGTGAAGCCTATAATAAGGTAGAACTCGATCTGGATAATATTGATGAGAAGTTTCGCCAACGAAAGGTGTTTAAGCCCTTTGAGTTTATCTTTGAAAATATCGATAGTACTTCGGATGAGCGACCTTTTCTTCCCGCCTATATCTCAGAAAAAATCAGCGATGTTTACTATCTGAAAGACCAAAAACCAGCGCGTGTGATTCCTCGTGCTCAGCGAGTATCAGGTATTGATAATCAGACGGTTGTGACTCTTATTGAACGCATACACGATGAGTTTAGCATCTACGACAACTGGATATATGTACTGGAAAAGCCCTTCATCAGCCCCTTTGCTAATCAGGGCCTATTCTATTATGAGTATTACATCATAGACAGCACCTATATACAGGGCCAGTGGAGTTATAAACTCAAATTCAAGCCCAAGCGCAAACAAGAAAATACTTTCTATGGCGACTTCTGGGTAGCTGATACGACCTTTGCCATCGAGCGAGTCAATATGCGTATGAGTCCTGATGTCAATATCAACCTTGTCAGACGCATTATTATTTACCAAGAGTTTAATCTGCACGAGGTAGGGCATTGGCTGCCTACCAAGCAAAAGATGGTGGTCGATTTTATACAGAATAAAAAGTCTCCTGGGATCATTGGGCGAAAAACGGCGAGTTTTAGCGATTATCGCATCAATTACGAAGAAGTCCCAGATGTTTTTGATGAAGAACCTGTCGAGTTTTACAATACCGATGAGCTCAAACGAGATGATTCCTATTGGGATGATGCTCGACATGAGGAGTTGACTGCTAACGAAGAGGCCGTCTACAAGATGGTAGATAGCATCAAAAATGTTCCTATCTACAAAACCTATGTGGATGTCATCTATACCCTTGTGTCGGGGTATAAAGAGTTTGGTCCAGTAGAGGTAGGCCCTTATTTCTCAGTTTTTAATAACAACCCTGTGGAAGGGAATAGAATTAAGCTCGGGGTATGGACCAGTAATAATTTTAGCAAAACCATTCGTTTTGGTGGTTATATGGCTTATG
>JBCBDH010000305.1:0-7443 GCA_038529855.1 Bacteroidota bacterium
TTATTTTCGGCAATTTCATAGATTAGTATGGGTTGCTGATTGATCTGTGCTGATTTCAATATCTGCTTGGCTTGTGGTGGTGGCATATGATGAAAACTGGCCACCATGGTTTTTAAGCCCACGGGGGTATTGGAGAGATTGGTCGCGTCAAGGGACTCCGCACTGTATTGGACATTGGGCAGCGACTGCTCATTGATGAAGCGAATAAATTGGGGATTGGGGTATAAATCAGTTAGCATTAGCTCTAGTGGCGCTTGCTTGTTTTCCTTGTTTAACTCCGCTAGTACATCTGGCATGATCCCTCCTGAACCCGAGCCCATATCCACGATTGCAGAGAAAGGATGCTTTTTTCGTGCTTGCGCAATAAGGCCAGCTAAAACCGCTTTTGTTCCCATTAAGCGATGTAAAACAGCAATCAAATTGGTCATGGCTGCCCGTACCCAATGGGGAAACCAGGTTTGATCTTCAAACTCAAATAATTGTATTCTCTTCATCTTTGTTTTTTGGTATTGGTGGTCGTGTAAAAATAAATAGTAAACCTTATATTTTCATTGCTTTTGATTGACTTATACTTGGTATAAAATTAGTACAGGCGGGATGCCTTGTCGGACTGACTTCCCGCTTTAGCGGGGTCAGTCCGACAATTGCGCGAAAGGCCAGTCCAACAATAAGCACTGACTCGCTTCCTAACACAACATCATAAATTAGCCAAGGTAAAGGCTTTGCAGTTTAACATGATTATTGGCTTGTATATTTTAATTTTTGTGTGTAAAGAAAATTTTATCTGAGTAAAATAGTATTAAGTATGATTACTTAATCTATAATTCTACCTTATTAAATATACCAATTGGTATATTCTTACATAAAATCCTCCCTACTCTACTTATTTTTACTTAAATTACTAGCATGAAAGCCAGCACTGCTCAATATATTCTGGAAAAAGTATCCCCTATCTTTAATCGAAAGGGCTACATTGGCACCAGTCTGTCTGATCTGACCAAGGCCACGAATATGACCAAAGGGGCGATATATGGCAACTTCAAAAACAAAGAGGACTTAGCCTTACAAGCCTTCAAGTTTAACCTGAAAAAGGCATTTATGCCATTGTACAAAAGGATGGCTAATGAGGAGGAGGGACAGGCCAAATTACTATCCATGCTTGACTTTTATCGCCATTACTATCAACAGGTTGAGCCTTTAGGCGGCTGCCCCTTGATCAATGTAGGAGTGGATGCACAGCATATTAATCCCAGCCTGTTTGAACAAGCCCAGCAAATATCTAAACAGCAGATTAGGGAATTACAAGCGATTCTTGCGAGGGGGATGGAAACGGGGGTCTTTGCAGCTATTGATCAGCCAGAGCGATTGGCCAAATTGATCTTAAGTATGATCGAGGGAGCGAGCTATATGGCTTTTGTGCATAGAGATGCGCAGTTTATCCTTCAAATGACAGCGCATTTAGAGACTTGGCTTAAAACTACGCTGTTCAACTAAAAAATTTTATTCATCCATATACCGATCGGTATAAAATCCTTATTATGAAAACAGCTTTTTTGCATTATCTACAGCTAATCCGCCAAGGAGATATGCTAGCAGCCATTGAAACGTATTATGACGAGGATATTTTGCAAGTAGAAAACAGCTTTCCAATGCCCAAGGGGAAGATCTATCTTTACCAACACGAGGAAAAGAATCTCCACCAAGTGAAGGAATTAGCTATTGAGGTCGTTCATGCTACTTATGACGAGCAGCAGGATTTGGCAATGGGTACTTTTGATATTCAATTTATAGATCAAAAGGGAGCTAAAAGGCGATTGGAGGAAGCTTTTATCCAAAAGTGGAAAGATGGCAAAATTACTTTTCAGCGATTCTATTATGAAAAGATAAAGGCTGTCGCATAAGCTTTATTTATCCTCTAAGCTAAGCCCCAATTTTTTGGCCCGTTCCTTCCAACGATTGCGAGCATAAGTCTGTAGATCAGAGACGGAATCTGTTTCATCCATAATTTCCAGGCCAAAGAGGGTTTCGAATATATCCTCTAGTGTGACAAGACCTGCCAGGCCACCATATTCGTCTACGACGATGCCTAAGTGACTGCGCTTCTCTCCCAGGGTATTAAACACTTTGCGCAGCGGCATATTTTCGCTAACAAAGGGGACCTCACGAACAATATCTTTTAAGAGCTCCTCCCCTTTTCCCTCGACCAATGCCTGCAATAGGTCATTTTTGAGCAGAACGCCAGAGACTGCATCCCTAGAGTTTTTGTAGATGGGAATACGAGAAAAAACCAAACCAGGGTTTTCTTGATAGAAGTCTTCAAGTGTCGTATTTTCTTCTGCCATTTTCATGACAGTACGAGGGGTCATCACATCTTTGGCGGTCAGCTGATCAAAGCCCAATACATTTTTGATGAGGGTATAATCGCTTTTGCGGATTTGGCCGCTTTCATTGACGACATCTACCATAGCGGAGAAATCCTGTTTGCTAAAAACGCTTTTACTTTGGTCTTTTTTGAGCATTTTGGTCAGTAAATTACTCACCCAGACAAATGGTCGAAGAATGATCAGGAGAAAATTCAGAGAGCGAGCCGTAAAAGGCGCTAATTCTTTCCAGAAATTGGCGCCAATCGTTTTAGGGATGATCTCTGATAAAAAGAGGATGGCCAGAGTCATCAGGGTAGCAATAATGGATTCATAAGAAAGCTTCATCACGCCCAGATCAAGGGATTGAGTCCCAAACAACTTTCCTGCCTGTGCCCCTACCCCAATCGCACCAACCGTATGCGCGATGGTATTGAGGGTTAGAATAGCAGATAAGGGCTTATCAATATCCTTTTTTAAGCGAGCCAGCAATTTACCAACCGCAGGATTCTCCGTTTCCTTTCGTTTAATGAAGGAGGGGGTGACACTCAATAAAACCGCTTCCCAAACAGAGCAGAGAAAAGAGAAGATGATTGAAAGCAGAAAAAAACCTAATAAAACTACCATTCGGCAAAAATATTATTTATCCTTTAAAATTAAAGCAGTATTTCAAGTCTATAAAAAAGATTGATTCTGAGTGAAAAGTCAATGATTCGCGCACAGAACTACCCTATTGGCGTCTACATATTGCTTTTATTCGTTTAATCGTCCCTTTGTTTTGACCTTCATCCAGTCCATTCCTGATGTGACTAAGCGACAGTTTAGACAAATAACGTCCAAGGGGAATGATGGTTTCCTCTTCGCTCTTGTAAAAGTCTATGGTATCTTTTCCCCTAATTTTTAGACAGTCGTCTTCGCGAATGGTGAAAGGTAAAATAAAGTGGTGATAATGACTAGTAGGCACTTCATTTTTCAACATACTATTGACATGGCTAACGCGACCAAGTAAGAGGGAGTTGACCCCTCCCAATAGAGGAACACTCAATTCTGAAATCTCTCCTACGCCACATTGTTCGCAGCGACTAATCGCTCCTGAGGCTCTAGTAAGATGGTTTCTGTAAACGGTTTTATCGTGATCAATTTTGATGACGTGGAAGTCAATTCGACTGTAAAGGGCTGCTCGACTGCTATCCCTGGCAATCACCTGCTTACAATGTGCTTTTAGGGCTTGCAGAATATCTAGGGCGGTGGAAGCCCCCGTATTATCGTAATAGCCTCCATCTACATAATGTCCACTATTCCTATCCGCTTGATCAATCTTAGCGGCGGGATTGACATAGGGAAAGCGGGCAGTTAGCAAAGCGGCAGCATTGAGTGGAAGGGTTAGTGCCTGCCCTTCAAATTCAAGAATATCGACAGCGTCTAAAAAGATCGTCGTATCAATTTTCACTGGACTACAGATGCCCCTTCGTCCATCCTCAATCCGCATACTATTGGCAAAATAAAGGGGCAAGCCCGTTTTTAATCGACCGTCCTTTTCATACCAAAAGGACTCAAAAGGCTGATTGAAATAATCTTCTTTACAAACTCGATCCACAGCATTGGCCCAAGAGGCTTCCAACTGTTTGGCGCTGTTGTTCCAATTGGCCCTAAGGGGATAAAAGCTTTGAAAGATGTCTTTTCCTAAAAGAATAGCTATGCTAGAAGCCAAAAAGTCTTCTGAATAGATTTGGCTGATAAGCGCTACATTTGATGAATCCATGCCTCCCTGACTGATTTGTGCCTGCTGAACAGCCAAATACATGGCATTGCCTACACTTCCTCCAGAAGCACCAGATACCGCAAACAAATGATCGCGACTAAAGCGATTATCTAAACTATCATCTAAGATGCCATTGACCAAACCCGTCCAATAACCCGCAATGGAGCCACCGCCATTGGTGGCGAGGATGAAAACAGGGAATCGTTCACTGGAATCTTGTTTGAGCGCTTCATTTTGACGAATCCATTCATCAAAATAGACACTTAGGCCCACCCTATTTTTTAGCGCCAATGAATCTGCAGATAATTCAATCAAACTGACATCATGGTAATCATTGTCGCTATTCCCCGTCCCCATAAAAATAACGCCCAATATCAAAAAAACAGTGGTGATATAGTAATAAGGTTTTTCCCTTACTCGAATCGAAACGATGGTAACTGCCCCAAAATAGGCCGTAAAACCCGCCAGTACCACACCAATTGTTCCCATACTTCGCGCTAAACCATCAAAGAAATTGGAAAACAGGAATAAGGCCAAGGCCACACCATAACCCCCAATAATCAAATACATAAAGGGCTGTTGGTAGGCACCATATTGGTTCATCAAACCCAGATTCTTGGTATAAGCTTTTCGAAAACAAACAAATATAAAAAAGGCAATGGCCAAACAAGCCAAGGAAGCAATAAGCAGTACTAAGCCATCTGGCTTTTCTTCTACTGCGACTTCATTTACATAGCCAAGCACGACGACACTAACCAATAATACAATCATAACAACCAAACTAAGGCGATAGCGCCTAGTAGTCATCTTTTCGACAATCATATCATAGGGTTTGCGCAGGAGGATAATAATGGCAGGAATCATAAAAATCAGTACCCACATATGCGCATCGAGAAATTGGGATTTGTAAAATTGATCATACACATTGATCACCGCCCCCATCATAATGACAATAGTCAATAGCCCCAATAATCGTGGAATATTTCGATACTCAATGGCTTGATCTCTAAGCTTTTCCGACCATTGATCCCCTCTGAACAAGGCGTCTAGCAGACTATAAGCCGCTCCCTTTTTCTCTTCATCTGGAAAATAATAACGCGGTAAATACCAGTTGACCAAAGCAATAATCACCAATCCCAACATCATAAAAACAACATGACTCCAATTTTCATTGATGGAAATCAGCAAATCCTGTCCCTGCTCCACTTGCCACAGCAAAACATACAAAATCAAAATATTAACTACACTAAATCGACTGTACCAAAGCACCGTCAGGGTCTTAAAATTATTGGCAATTAAAATGCGCAGTAAAAAGCCAATAGGGACAAGTAGGAGTAAAAATTTAACCGCAGCAAAGCGAAAGGCCCAGGTGGCGGGTCCGTCCAGATCAGCAACAGATGTAGAGGTATTGGCCTGTAGACTAATTAGGTCTAAAAGTCGTCCGTTCTCCAAAAAATCAGCAATACCTGCCAGTACAATAAACAGCACTAACCATCTAGACCGCTTGATATAATAGGGTCTTATACGCTGCGCGTCGACCTTCAAACAATAGGGGGCTTGAAGAACAAGAGCAGTCAACAGCAAGCCATAGGTAAAAATAAAGAAGTAGTCTATGCGGATATTGTTAGTTGCCTTCTCCATCCCCGTCGTCCCCCATGCCTCCATGATTAATTGAGCACATGCCCCACTGCGGGCCAGCTCAAAAGAAACAATACCACCAGGGCTAATACAGTTGTTCAGCCCTCCACCAAATATCTGCATAAGTAGACCAACTAATCCAAAGGGAATCAGAAACCAAGCCCAATGGGTTTTTAGTAGCCAACGATGGAAATCACGGAACATAGACAAGATATTCATCTACGAGGTTTTAGGGGTTGATCGAAGCCTCAATCTCCAAACACCTCATAAATGTAAGCAATGCCCATTAAAATATGATGGAAACTTACTTTGTATTTAACTCAAATAGCTAAGCCAAAATACAGACAGCATTGGTTTAGCCTACAATCTATACCTGCCAGACATCCAGGTATTTAAAGAATATCTTAGCAAGATTTTCTGCATCACTGATGCCTCGATGAGGCGTACCCGTAAACTCGATGCCCTCTCGTTTCAAAGCATTTTGCAAACCGCAAGGTCGATGCAGTCGCTTGAGTTGTTGGTATTGCTCCTTTAGGTTAATATGCTGCTCGACCCAGTCGTAATCCAGGTCGTGTAATTTGCAATCACTAATCAAAATATTTCGATCAAAACTGCCCCAGGAGCACAATACATACTCCTCTTCATAGACACAGGCCCAGTCCTGAAATTCTTCAATCACCTTAGGAAATTTAGAGGCCCGATCAACATCTTCTTGCCGAATGGAGGTCAGCTCTTGACAAAAGGGAGAGAGAAAGGGGTAGAGAATAGGTTTGACAAAGCGATTGTAAGAGCCCTGTGGCTCGCCGTAATCGTTAAAGCTGAAGGCACCAATTTCAATGACTTCCTGTACTCGGCCGTGTAGATTTCCATTCCAGCAAGTCGCCTCCAAATCGTATACTATATAGTTCAAAACTCTGGATTTTTGTGTTGATCGGTTTTAGTCTCCATTTCCAGGGTAAAAATAGATACTTTAGTAAAAAACACTATTTTTTATTGCAAAAATTAAACCGCGGGGTCGCCCTATAGTCTGATTAGTGTATATCACTAGGATATGAAGTAATTCTTTAACGAAAATAATCAGACTAGCATATGAACTTTAGAAAATATCTCGCCCTTCTTTTTGCATTGGCCATCTTTCAAACAGCCACTGCGCAACAAGACCAGACCAGACACTCGAAAAACAGCCTCCATGCTTTAGACCTCAGCCCAGAGCAAAAGGAGCAAATCAAGGCGATCAAAAGAGAAAATCTACAAGAACAGCAAGCCCTACGACAAGAACAATCTGATACTTACAGAGAAGAGCTAAAAGCCCTCAAACAAGAAGAAAAAGAGGCCATTCAAGCCTTACTCACGGAGAAGCAAAAGGCCCAGCTCGATCAAATCAAAGCAGAACAGAAAGAAGCCCGCCAGGCTAAAAAAGCAAAAATTAGTGAGATGACTAAAGCCCTCAAAGCCCATCATCGAGAAAAGGTACGTCCAGTACTACTTGTTCAAAGGGCCAAATTAGAAGAACAGCTTAGCGAAGAAGATAAAGCCAGTATTGCCGCACTTAGAACGAAGATGAAAAGCATGAAAGCTCAAGCCAAAGAAGAGGCCAAAGCAAGAAAGCAGGATGGACGGCAAAAAGAAGATATCGCCCCTTCGCGAAGCTATCGCCAAGCCATCAGAGCCATTGGCCACGAA
>JBCBDH010000306.1:0-7440 GCA_038529855.1 Bacteroidota bacterium
AAAGCCTTTAGCTCCCTAGCCCTCGCACCAGTCTCTGTGCATCCTGATTTTCAAGGCAAAGGCATTGGAGGGCAGCTCATCGAAGAAGCCCATCGCATCGCCAGGGAATTGGATTATGGATCAATTGTTTTATTAGGACATGCGGACTATTATCCCAGATTCGGCTATCGTCCTATTCATCAATACAACATCAAGCTGCCCTTTGAGGCGCCGCCCGAAAATTGCATGGTAGTGGAATTAAAAGCAGGAGCTTTGGAGGAGGTAAATGGAGAGGTGGTCTACGATGCTGCATTTTTTGAATGATAGGCATTGGACTTCAATACCTATCATTCAAATTTAGTGGCTTATTAAGCAGTTGTCAAAACTGGATAATCGGTATACCCTTTTTCTCCAGGTGTATAAAAGGTATTAAAATCAGGATTGGCCAGTTCAGCCCCTTGAGCAAAACGATCGACCAAATCAGGATTGGAAATGAAGGGACGACCAAAAGCAACTAAATCCCCCAAGCCAGCTTCCAAATCAGCATTAGCCGTTTCTTGATTGTAGCCACCTGATAGGATTAAAACTCCTTTGAAATTAGCTCGAATGGCATCGCGAATATCATCAGGTAGCGCGGGGGCGCCCATAGCAGCGTGGTTCACCAAGTGGATATAAACCAGTCCTAGCTCATTGAGCGAATGAGCCAATTGGGTATAGGCTTCCTTTTGCTCCTCAAATGGCAAAATATCATTGAAAGCACCATTTGGAGACAGTCGAATACCTACCCTTTCCTTACCAATAGCTGCTGTAACAGCTTGGGCAACTTCCAATATAAATCGAGCCCGATTTTCTATAGAACCACCATATTCATCTGTTCTTTGATTGGCAGAAGGATTAAAAAATTGCTCTAGCAAATAGCCATTGGCAGCATGTAATTCCACCCCATCAAAACCAGCACCCACAGCGTATTGAGCAGCTTGTACAAATTCTTGAATGGCATGTTGGATATCTTGGTGATCCATTTCCTTTGGACTGGGAATTTCCTCAGGTGCCCCTGCCTGGTCAGTGTACATTTGTGTATTGACAGGAGCGATGGCAGAGGGAGCCAAAATAACAGCGCCTTCTGGCATATTATTGGGATGCGAAACCCTTCCAGTGTGCATCAGCTGTATAAAAATCTTACCGCCTTTTTCGTGAACAGCATCTGTTACTTTTTTCCAGGCGGCAGCCTGTGCCTCATTATAAATTCCAGGAATGCGGGCATAACCTACCCCATTAGGAGAAGGAGCGGTTCCCTCCGTTATGATTAGCCCAGCCCCAGCTCTTTGGCCGTAGTAAGTAAACATTAAATCAGTAGGAATGTGATCGGCTGTTGCTCGACTGCGCGTCACGGGTGCCATAACGGTGCGATTCTTTAGGGCAAAAGTGGGATGGTCAAATGCCTGTAGCACTTGAGAAGAATGACTAGACATGTGTTCAATATTTTTAAGGTGTTATGCAGTCAAGAACACCTTGTCCCTGGCGAATGTTCTTTAGCCCCTAAAATTTTTCTATGGGAACCAGTTGTGACTAGGCATTTATTCTTACAACAAATTCTTTACAGAAAACATTAAAAAATATTGTTATTTCATTTGATTTACCTTACCTTTATAACAGCATAGTTGTAATGGCGTAAGCTAACCTATCCATACGCCCAAAATTCATACATAGAGCCGCTGTTGTTTTAATTGCTTATTGACTTATTGTTGGTAGTCAGCTGTTTATATCATTTGATTAAATAAATATTACTGCTTAGATGTACGGTCTATTGAGATAGACTGATCCATCTGTTCTTGCCTCTGCTTTTCTAAGTAAAGGCCCAGATTTTCTATGTCAGATTTTAAAGCATTTATCACTTTTTAAACTATTATACCTATGAAAAAACTCATTTTCCCCAGCTTGGCAGTCGCGCTATTATTTGTGGCCATCACTGCTTTCCGTCCCGCAGAAAAAGCGGAGATTCCAGAATTCTACGCCCAGGATTTTCAGTATGTGCTTGAAAATGAAGCCCTTGCTGAGCGCTTTGAAACACAGTTTGCTCATTTTGTTGGTGAGGTGGATCAAATTGCGGTTCATTATAATGACTTTGCGGGCTATTACTACACGGTTTATGGCCATTCCAAGAGAGGAGAAGCCTTGGTCGATTTTTTCAAAACTACAGAGGAAGAGGTACAAGCGGAGTTCTATAATTACATCGAAATGACCGAACGGACCATGGCTGCAGGTCGAAAAGTCTGCCGCGAGGCAACCGTATTTCCTCCGCCAAGCGGCAATTTCTGTGATGCAGACAATAATGGTTATATCTGTGGCTTCGAATATTGGCCCAACGTCTGTTTCCTCTATTAGACTAGATCCTTAAGTCAATATAGATTATGGCATGTTCATGCACATAATCGTGAAGAAGGCGGCAAAAAATCCTTGTGATTTTTGTCGCTTTTATTTTTATACCGATCTTGTCCTCAAATTGTATCACCTTGGAGAATCTGAAACGAAAAGTACGCTCTTATTGCCTCATCCCAGAAGATGATCTCAATTATACCCTCCAATTTTACCGCAAAGTCGAACGCCCCAAAGGCGAATTTGTCATTAATGCTGGCCAATTTGTTCGCCATTGGTACTATGTTGAAAAAGGTTGTCTTTGCTATTACACCCTAAAAGATGGTCGCAAGCAAGTCGTTGAGTTTTTTTCTGAAGATGAATTCTTTACAGATATCTACGCCTTTGTAGAAAACATCCCCAGCAATTGCTTTGTCGAAACCATGGAAGATTGTGTCCTCTACGTCATCAATAAAGACGATGTCCAGCGCTCCTATGATTACTCTCACCAAGTCGAACGCTTTGGTCGAATTTCCATGCAAGAAACCCTCCTCAAAGTATTTCGTCGGGTCGCCCATGTCAATAATCTCTCCAATGAGGAGCGCTATCTTCGCTTGATGGAAAAACGCCCTCGCCTGTTTCAGCGCGTGCCCCAATACCTCATTGCCTCCTACCTCGGCCTCACCCCTGTTGGCCTATCCAAAATCCGAAAACGCCTCAGCAGTTCTAGCGATCTCAAGCTGTGATCCAACAAAGTAATTTCTAGCCCCAATCCCCCCCTATTCGCCTGGTTTCCTACCCAGCATCCAAAATATTCATCGCCTCCATTTCATTTCACAGAATTATTAAACACGTTTAATGCCATTCTGGGAAATTAGTTCTTCTTTTGTTAAGTCAAAAGCATATAAAATTAAATAGGAACCATGGCAAAGAAATATGTAGATTTAGAGACCCTTAAATTTTTATTGTATCAGGTCCATGACCTGGAATCTGTACTGCAACTCGACCGATATGCAGATCACGATCAAGAAGCAGTAGACATTCTACTAAATGCCGTCAAAGACTTTTCAGATAAGGAGCTTTATCCTTATTTTATGGAAATGGACGAAAAGCCTGCTTACTTCAAGGATGGCGTTGTCCACGTTCACCCACAGGTCGATGTAATGATGAAGAAAGGAGGAGAAATGGGATTGATCGGCGAAATTTTTGACTACGAAATGGGTGGTCTTCAATTGCCCAATATCGTTCATACGGCTTCTACCTTTATCCAAGACGCTGCCAATAACCATCTTCCTGGTTATACAGGTCTTACCCTGGGAGCAGCGGAGCTGATCATCCATTTTGCCAACGAGGAACTCAAGCAAACTTATGTTCCTAAAATGGTAGCTGGCGACTGGGGGGGTACGATGTGCCTAACAGAGCCACAAGCGGGTAGCTCCCTGTCCGATATTACGACAACTGCTTATCCCGCAGAAGACGGGTCTTACCGCATCAAAGGACAAAAAATATTTATCTCTGGTGGAGATCACCAATATGCAGAAAATGTGGTCCACTTGCTCTTAGCCAGAATTGAGGGAGCACCTGCTGGAACCAAAGGAATTTCGCTGTTTGTCGTTCCAAAAAATAGATTGACCCAAGAGGGAACGCTGGAAGGAAACGATGTAATCACCGCAGGAGACTTCCAGAAAATGGGACAAAAGGGCTACTGCACGACGCATCTGATGTTTGGCGAGCAAAATGATTGCCAGGGCTGGTTAGTTGGACAGCCACACCAGGGACTTCGCTACATGTTCTTGATGATGAATGGCGCGAGAATTGGTGTGGGTAGAGGAGCAGCGGCGATTGCTACGGCTGCTTATCAAGCCTCTTTGGAATATGCTCACGAGCGCCCACAGGGTCGTCGTTTGAATAATAAAGGCGCTAAGGATTTGCAAAAAGAGCAAACCTTGATCGTCAATCATCCTGATGTTCGTCGAATGTTACTTTTGCAAAAGGTCGTTTCTGAAGCCTCTTTGAGCTTAGTGTTGTTGGCTTCCCGCTATCAGGATTTTGCCCTCAATCATGCAGATGAAGCCGTTCGAGCCAAATACCATACGCTACTGGAATTGATCATTCCTGTTGTCAAAACCTATCCATCTGAGATGGGCGCTACAGCTGTATCCAATGGTCTTCAGGTATTGGGTGGTTATGGATTCTGTACGGAATACGTTTTACAACAATACCACCGAGATATTCGCATTTTCTCCATCTACGAAGGAACCACAGGTATTCAATCGCTCGACCTCTTAGGCCGTAAGGTATTGATGCAAGGTGGAAAAGCCATGGGCTTACTCGTAGAGGAAATGACCAATAGCATCAAGGCAGCTTCCACCCATCACGAATTACAACCTTATGCCCAAAAGTTAGGTGCTAATATGCAACGCATCAAAGAGGTCCTCGACTTCCTCACCAACTTTGCTAAAGATGGAGATCACGAACGCTTTATCTCTGATGCAACCATATTTATGGATCTGTTCAGTAAAGTACTAGTCGGATGGCTTTGGTTGGATATGGCTACACAAGCCAAGCAAGCTTTGGTGGTAGGTGATCAAACCTACTCCGCTGATTTCTACGAAAGTAAAATTCATGCCCTGCGGTTTTACTTTAAGTATGAAATGACACAAACAACTTCACTAGCAGAAATTCTGATGGATGAAGCAGTGCTGACCACAACAACGGAAAAAAAGGTTTTCGCCTAAGTCATTCTAATCAGATAATAAATCCCCCGATGCACATCCATCGGGGGATTTTCGATACTACCTCAAAGGGTTTAATCAATTGATCCTCTTCTAATCCCAGGCATTTCTTTACCTTCATTTTTTTTAATTGACCCAAAAAATTAATGAGTCAAGCATTCCAACTAGATGGCAAAGTAGCCATTATTACAGGCTCTAGTAAAGGCATTGGAGAAGCGATTGCCCGCTCGCTAGCAGTGCAGGGGGCTACCGTCGTGATCAGTAGTAGACGACAAGAAGCGGTGGACGAGGTGGTTGCCCGTTTCAAGGCAGACGGACTAAAGGCAATTGGTATTGCTTGCCATGTGGGTAAAGCTGATCAAAGAAGCCAATTGATCGAGCGCACAGTTGAGCAAGCAGGTGGTATTGATATCCTTGTCAATAATGCTGCTATTAATCCCTACTTTGGTCCTTTAGAAGCATCTGAAGAAGCCGTCTTTGACAAGATCATGGAGGTCAATGTAAAAGCACCCTGGATGTTGTCCAATATCGCCCTTCCCCATATGCAAAAACGCCAAGGCGGAAGTATCATTAATATTGCTTCTGTGGAAGGTATTCATCCTGGTTTTGGACTGGGTTTATACAGCGTCAGCAAATCAGCTTTGATCATGTTGACCAAAAATCAAGCAAAGGAATGGGGAAAGTACAATGTACGGTCAAATGTCTTATGTCCAGGGCTGATTAAAACGAAGTTTAGTGCAGCGCTCTGGCAAAATGAGCAATTGCTCAACCGAATTGAAAAAAATATTCCAAGCGGTCGAATGGGCCTACCAGATGAAATGACGGGGGTAGTTTTACTATTGGCCTCTGATGCAGGCTCTTACATCACGGGAAGTGTCTACACAGCCGATGGTGGTTATTTGATTGCTGGTTAAATCTACCTTATGAACTTTGAATATAGTGACAAATCTAAAGCGCTACAGGAAAAACTTCAGCGCTTCATGGAGGCCCACATCTATCCAGCAGAAGCTGAGGTCGAAGCCTTTCATCGCAATCCCAATAATCATTGGAAACGCTGGCCAGGTACGGAAGCCCTAAAAGCAAAAGCAAAAGCCGAAGGGCTCTGGAATCTATTTCTCCCAGCTAGCTATGGCGAATTAAGCCCTGGTCTGACCAATTTGGAATACGCTCCCCTGGCAGAGATAATGGGAAAAGTCATCTGGTCTTCTGAAGTATTTAACTGCAATGCACCAGATACAGGAAATATGGAGGTTTTAGCCAAATATGGCAATCCCAATCAACAGGAACAATGGCTAAAGCCACTGATGAATGGAGAAATTCGCTCTGCTTTCTTGATGACGGAACCCGCTGTTGCTTCCTCTGATGCAACCAATATTGAAACCTCTATCACCCGCGATGGCGATGATTTTGTGATCAATGGCCGTAAATGGTGGTCTTCAGGAGCGATGGACCCTAATTGTAAGATTGCTATCGTGATGGGAAAAACTGATCAAGGAGGTGACCGCCATCGCCAGCAAAGTATGATTTTGGTGCCTATGGATACAGAAGGAGTCAATGTCATTCGACCACTAAGCGTTTTTGGCTATAATGACTCTCCAGAAGGACATGCTGAAGTGGAGTTAAAAGATGTTCGGGTGCCAGCAGAAAATTTAATTCTAGGTGAAGGGCGAGGTTTTGAAATTGCGCAGGGGCGTTTGGGGCCAGGTCGCATCCACCATTGTATGCGTTTGATTGGTATGGCGCAGCGATCTTTGGAGTTGATGTGCCGCAGAGCGGCCAGTCGAGTCGCTTTTGGTCGGGCAATCAAGGACTTTAGCAGCGTTCGCCAGGACATTGCCCATTCTCGTTGTGAGATTGAGCAAGCTCGTTTATTGACTCTTTCTGCTGCCGATGTAATGGATAAATATGGTAATAAAAAAGCCAAGGACCTCATTGCGATGATCAAAATCGTAGCGCCTAATATGGCTTTAAAGGTCGTGGATCGCGCCATACAAATACATGGGGGGATGGGAGTCAGTTCAGATACCCCTTTGGCTCATTATTTTGCGGTCGCACGCATACTGCGCCTAGCAGATGGCCCAGATGAAGTCCATCTATACCAATTGGGAAAAAATACGGTTAAACACTATCTATAGCCAATATGCAAGTCAACAACAAAGTGGTCATTATCACGGGGGCAGGCTCTGGAATTGGGGCCGCCACAGCCCGCTTATTTGCTCAGCACCAGGCCAAAGTAATCGTCTCTGATATTCGAATGGAGCGAGCGGAGCGAGTCTGCCAATCCATTCAAGAGGCTGGTGGCACTGCCATGGCCATCAGTACCAATGTGGCAAAATTTGAGGAGGTTCAACAACTCATTGATCAAACCCTG
>JBCBDH010000307.1:0-7438 GCA_038529855.1 Bacteroidota bacterium
GATCAGGAGCGTACTCCATATAGTCTTCGACAGTAAGATCCTTAAGCGATTGTACTGCTCCAGTAATTTCCATTTGGTCGCTACCGCCAGAATGGAAAAAGACACGATATCCAGTAGATAAGGACGAGTTTTATGAAATGTGTATGGCGTCACGCAAAAAGCAACCAAAGTCTAAAAGTATGGGCGCTGACGAATCTAGCGATTCCGACGATGTAGAAGAAGAAGCCATTCAGATGATGGAAGACTATCCTGAGGATGAAGAGGTGAATATAGAAGGAGGTCCTGATGCACTTGCCCCACCAACAGGTCATTCTTTTAGAGGGATTCCTGCTACAGGTTGGGAACCGCCTGACTGTACTCTAGCTGTTGGCCCAAACGATGTGGTATTAGGTGTAAATGTAGAGATGGCGGGCTATCGTAAAAATGGTTCCCAACGATTCCGCTGGCCAAATTTCATGGCTTTATTTCGTAAGGTTACGCCAACTAATGCTAGTTTGTTTGATCCACAATTGGCTTATGACCATTATGCTAAAAGATGGATTGCAGTAATAGCTGCCCGTAGAAATAGTCCACAAGGATCCTGGTGCATGTTGGGCGTTTCTCAAACTTCTGATCCTGCTGGCAAATGGTGGATTTGGGCACTTAATGCCTCTAAAGATGGGAGTACTTCTACGAATAATTGGATGGATTATCCTCAATTAGGCTTCGATGCCCAAGCGATCTATATTGGAATGAATCAATTTAGATTTGGTGGTGGATTCCAATACAGTAAACTTCGAATTCTTTATAAAAAAGAAGTCTATGCAGGTGGTGTAGGACCAAGTCATACTATTAAGTGGTATGACTTCTGGAATCTAAAAAACCCAGACGGATCAAAAGCTTTCACTGTGCTGCCCTGTCGTCACTATCGAGGTAGTAGAGGAAACCCTCCTGCATATCTAATCAATGCGCTATGGCCTCGCGGTAAAAAACTAACCATGTGGACACTAAAAAATCCCGTAGGTTATTGGAGAGGAGGCTCTCCTTCTTTGAGTAAGGCTTCTATATCCTGTCGGGCATATGATTTACCGCCAGATGCAATACAAAGAGGATCCTCTACCAGGATCCAAACCAATGATTCTCGACTCCTGAATGCTATTTTTCAATATGTAGGAGGTACTCAACGAATATGGTGTACACATACTGACAGAGGTACCTGGCGGGGTGATTCAGAGGCCCGTTCAGTGATACAATGGTATGAAATTGATGTTCCTACAAAAAAGGTAAAGCAACAAAATTCTTATGGTGCAAAGGGGATGTATTACTTCTTCCCTGCAATACATACAGACATAAATCGCAATGCCTATCTGGTTTTCAGTAGGTGTAGTAAGTCTCAATATGTCTCTGTAAGGCAAACAGGGCGAAGAGTTATAGCCCCTCTCAACGATCTGGAAAACAGTCGCCTAGTTAAAAGAGGGGAGAGCGCCTATAGTGGTGGCAGATGGGGAGATTACTTTGGTATCTGTCGTGATGGCGGTGATAATAGAAGGGTCTGGGGCTATGGAGAATATGCTGCTCAACGAGGCAGATGGGGTACTTGGGTATTCTCAGCTAGATATTAGCTAGTTACTTATTAGCCCCTAGCTTCAAATAGAAGTAAATGATATATGCAAGACATTGTCTGACAATGTCTTGCATGTTTTTATATCATGTGTCTTGTCAATAAGCATATACTTAAGCCGTCTTCACCTCATCTTCCAAGCCCAAACCCAACTCTTCGATGCTCCTCCTTCGCATCTCCACCTTCCTAATTTTTCCCGTTACGGTCATTGGAAAATCATTCGTGAATTTATAGTATTTGGGTACTTTATAATAGGCGATTTTATCCTGGCAAAAAGCCGTGATTTCTTTGCTTGAAAGTTCAAGACCTTCTTTGGTTTTGATCCAAGCCATCAATGCGCGGACACAAGTATCTACTTGTTCTTTTAGTGCTCGATAGGTCCATCGGATATCTTGGTGATGGGCGACCAGTGCTTCTCGATCTCCGTATTGCTCAGCAATGGCATCAAATTGATCGCCGATGGTGCTTCCCAAAAGGGGGAGATGGCTGGTGCCTGAAGTATAGCTGGATGTTAGCATCATGGTTTATTATTTAGACTGCTTTTTGTGAGACCGTCTCTCAATATTTGCTATGGAAATATTCATGGACTCTTTCTGCTTTATCTATTTTACTCTGTGCTTCCTTAGCCCTCAGCTCAATTCGCCGAATCTTACCACTAATCGTCTTGGGCAGGGATTCGGGAAATTCAATGATCCTTGGTACTTTATATTTAGCTAGGTGTTGTTCAGAAAAGGTGAATAGTTCTTCTGCTAAAGCCTCGCTTGGTTGTATCCCTTCTTTAAGCATCACAAAAGCTTTGACGGCATAGCCTCTCATATCATGTGGACTCGCTACCACTGCAGATTCTACTACCGCATCGTGTTCGATAAGAATGCTTTCCACTTCAAAAGGGCCGATTCGGTAGGCAGAGGCTTTAATCACATCGTCATTTCTGCCAATAAACCAGATGTGCCCATCTTCATCCTTATAAGCCTTATCGCCCGTGTAGTAGAGCTCGTTTTTAAAAGCATTTTGGGTTCTTTCCTGATCGTTGAGGTATTCGAGAAATAGGCCATTGGGGATGTTGGTATTGGTTCGAACACAGATCACGCCTTCTTCGAGTGGGGGGACTTCTTGGCCCGCTTCATCACATATAGCTATCTCATACATAAAAGTAGGATGACCCATAGAGCCAGGTTTGACGGTTTGGCCGAGGATATTACCAACTAGTGCGGTAGTTTCTGTTTGGCCATAGCCATCGCGGACGTCTACGCCAGTGGCTTCCTTCCATTTTTGGATAACATCTGGATTGAGGGGTTCGCCTGCGGCGCAGCTGGTGCGGAGCTTTAGGTCATATTGGGCGATGTCTTCTTGGATGAGCATGCGAAGGACGGTGGGGGAGCCGCAGAAGGAGCTAATGCCGTAGTGTTGCATGGCGGCTAGTTGTTCGCCAGGGACGAATTTATCGACTTGGTTGGCGAAAATGGTGGCGCCCATATTCCAGGGGGCGAAGAAGCTGCTCCAGGCAAATTTGGCCCATCCAGGGGAGGAGATGTTGTAGTGGATGTCGCCATGTCGGCAGCCGAGCCAGGAGGCGGTGGCAAGGTGGCCGAAGGGGTAGGTAAAATGAGTGTGGACGACGATTTTGGGGAGGCCCGTGGTGCCAGAGGTGAAGAAATAGAGGACGGGATCGTCAGCTTTGGTTTGGGCGGCGGTGGCTTCTTGGGCTTGGGTGTTCAGGTCTTCGAAAGCGATCCAGCCGTCTCTTTGGCCACCTATACAGATTTTTAGTTTTAGAGATTGTCCAAATTCCTTTTCGGCCTCGTCAATTTTTTCGGCATTTTGGAGATCGGTGATGATGATTTCTGGGAACAGAGATTCAAAGCGGTAGAGCAAATCTCTGGCGCTGAGATTGGTAGCGGTGGGCATCATGATAAACCCTCCCTTGATGGTAGCGACGAAGCTGAGCCAGTTGGCTGGGACTAAGGGGAGTAAGGAATAGATGCGGTCTCCTTGTTGGGCGCCGTGGTGGCGAAGTAGGTTGAGCAGTTGGTTGGATTGCTCATAGATGTCTTGGAAGGTGTATCTTTTTTCTTGATCATTATAGCGCCAGATTAAGGCTTGGTCATCGCCAAAGGCTTTTACATTGAGGTCGTAGAAAATCTCTTCGACCCAATTGAAGTGTAAGGGTTTTTCTAGGGAGAGCGATTGGAGTTGGGAAAAATTTTGCTTGGCGATGGCTTGTCTGGCTTCTTTGAAAAAGGTTTGTATCTGCATGGAGGAGATCAATTTTCTGGTTTTATTATTAGCTGCCCCAGGTTTGTATCTGCAGGGCGCACTAATATACTTAAAGGACGGCCTAATTGCCAAATATAAACTAGTTGGAAAGTGGTTTTAGAGTACAAACTACTTTAAGCCTTTCATTGGGATCAAAATTGGCTTTGGGCTTAGCCCAACCCCCTCTTTTTAAATAGATGCTTAGTTCTTCCTTGATCTTCTCCAATCCAAACTATGGGCTATTTCCACATAACATAAAGGGTATGGTTGTTTTCCTTTCCTTCGTTTTATTTTAAGGAGGGGAGAAGGAAGGAAAGCTTGCAGGATACAGGACTGCTACTTTTAGATTACTAAATGAAATGATATTTTCCTATCTTTTCAGTTGGTGAGCGCTTTTACCCATTTGTTTAATCAGAACAGCAAAAATGTGGATTAAGGACTTTCTGATGAAACCAGTCGATTTGCCTTATGACTTTGAGGAGTGGCAGCAATTGCCTTTTCCTGAAAGAGCGAAGAAGGTGTGTCAGGCATGGGCGATGCAGGGTTTTGGGGCGCCTCGATTTACGGTACTGTTTTACAGTTTGAAGATCGCTTTTTATGTTTGGATGTGGACGGTATTTTGTTCCTTTTCGACGGACTTAGGGGGTGTGGCGACGATTGGGGATTGGTGGTTTAAATTGGAGGCGTTGGGGAAGTTTTTGACTTGGACGGTTTTGTTGGAGGTGGTAGGATTTGGGGGAGCGAGCGGGCCTTTGACGGGGCGGTATATGCCGCCGCTTGGGGGGATTACTTATTGGTTGATTCCAGGGACCGTGAAGTCGCCAATGTTTGCTTTTTTGGGGGATAAGCGCAATGGATTGGATGTCTTGCTGTATGTGGCTTTATTGTTTTTTTTGCTAAGGGCTTGTTTGGCTCCTGCGGTTACGCCTGAAGTGGTATTGCCTATTGTGATTTTACTTCCCCTATTGGGCTTTTTGGATACCCAGATTTTTCTGGCCGCTCGAGCTGATGTCTGGTTTCCTTCGCTCTTTGTGTTTCTTTTTCCAGCAGAGACGGGGAGTGCTTTGAAGATAGTTTGGTTTGCCGTTTGGTTTTGGGCAGCTTTTTCTAAACTCACCCCCACCTTTACCTCTGTTGTGGCGGTGATGATCTGTAACAGTCCATTTTTAAATTTTAAATGGCTGAAGCGGATGATGTTTAAAAATTATCCCAATGATTTGAGATTGAGCGATACGGCGATCTACATTGCGCATTTTGGGACGGTGGTCGAATTTGCCTTGCCGATTTTATTGATGACGGGGACGATTTTGGGGTGGTCGCAGGAAGTGATGTTTTACTGTTTGATGGGGATGACGGCTTTTCATGCTTTTATATTTATCAATTTCCCAATGGGGGTGCCCATGGAGTGGAACGTGATTGTTGTGTATGGCGGTTGGTTGCTGTTTGGTTTTTATCCAGAATGGCAACCTGCTGATTTGACTAGTCTTCCCATTATCGCCTTATTTATCCTGTGGTTTTTGGTCTTTACGATCATGGGTAATTTTCAGCCCAAATACCTCTCCTTTTTATTGTCAATGCGGTATTATGCGGGGACTTGGCCCTATTCAGTTTGGCTGTTTAAGAAGGGGGCGAAGGTGGATAAGCTAGAGCCCAATATTCGAAAGACTTCGCCTGATGTACGAAAACAATTAAGTTATTTCTATGACGAAAGAACAGCCAATGCGATTCTGTCCAGAATGATTTCTTTTCGCATGATGCACCTGCCTGGGCGGGCCCTTCAGGACTTACTGCCCAAAGCTGTGGAAGATATAGAGGACTACATCTGGATGGATGGAGAATTTATTGCTGGCGAAGTGATTGGCTGGAATTTTGGCGATGGCCATTTGCATCAAGAAAAACTATTGCGATCTATCCAAAAGCGCTGTCATTTTGAAAAGGGCGAGCTGCGGGTAATCATGGTAGAGTCTCCTCAATTGCACAATGGCCGTTTGCATTGGCGGATTCACGATGCCAAAGAGGGATTGATGGAGGAAGGGTATGCCTATATTAAGGAATTGAAACAAAAGATGCCTTGGCCAAGTGGCTTACCGCAATTGTAAATAATGGATAGGCTATGTGCGATGTACTGATTATTGGCTCAGGGCCAAATGGCTTGAGTGCGGGAATTTTTCTGGCGCAAAAAGGCTTGAAGGTTCGAATATTGGAAGCGGCAGCGACCGTAGGGGGAGGTACGCGAACGGCGGAGCTGACCCTGCCTGGTTTTCATCACGATGTTTGTTCTGCGGTACATCCCATGGGCGTTTTATCTCCCTTTTTTCAAACACTGGATTTGGCTACTCATGGTCTGGAATGGGTTTATCCAAAGGCATCTGTTGCTCATCCCTTGGATGGAGAGGAAGCCGTAATTTTATCCACTTCCATGGAAGAAACAGCAGCGCTCCTGGGTAAGGATGCCAAGACTTATCAGCGTTTGATACAACCTTTGGCGGAGCATATAGATTGGTTGATGGAGGATAGCCTAAAGCCTCTGGGGATACCCCAACATCCACTCTTTTTGGCCAATTTTGGATGGAAAGCGGCCTTGCCAGCTCGTACCTTTAGCCAAATTTTCTTTAAAGAAAAACGGGCGAAGGCACTTTTTGCAGGCTGTGCGGGTCATAGTATCTTGCCACTGGACAAGTGGTTTACGGCCGCTTTGGGTTTGGTCTTTTTGGCTTGTGGCCATGCGGTAAATTGGCCCGTAGCCAAGGGCGGCTCGCAGTCGATTTCCAATGCGCTGTTGAAGTATTTTCAAGCATTGGGTGGAGACATTCAGTACGAGACTACCATCAAGCACTTTAGCGAACTTCCTCCCGCAAAAGCTTATGTATTTGATACGGACCCTTGGCAAGTCGCCCATATTGCCGCCGCGGAATTGCCCAACAGCTATCTAAAGCGCTTGCGCAAATACCATTTTGGGATGGGCTCTTTTAAGATTGATTATGCCCTAAGTGAACCTATTCCCTGGAAGGACAAACGCTGTTTGGAAGCAGCGCTCGTTCATCTTGGTGGTCGCTTTGAGGAAATTGCTGCCTATGAAAAGGCGACCTGGAATGGGCAGTATCACGATAAACCCTATGTGCTGTTGGCCCAACAAAGCCAATTCGATGACACGAGAAGTCCCAAGGGGCAGCACACCTGTTGGGCCTACTGCCATGTACCTTTTGGCTCAACGCGCGACAGGTCAGCAGTTATTGAAAATCAGATTGAGCGTTTTGCTCCAGGTTTTAAGGATACCATTTTGAAAAAGAGCAGCATCAATGCTAGGGCCTTTCATCGTTACAATCTCAATTATGTAGGGGGAGCAATCGCTGGTGGTTCAACGGATATCACACAATTGTTTACACGCCCCGTCGCGCGGCTCGATCCTTATTCCACGCCTCATCCCAAAATATTTCTCTGTTCCGCTTCAACGCCCCCTGGCGGTGGGGTGCATGGAATGAATGGCTACTGGGCGGCGCGGAGTGTCTGGCGGCGTTTGAAAAGGAGCTAGATTGAATACCCTCTCTTGCTAACTATCCTATGATGAGGAATTATAGGATA
>JBCBDH010000308.1:0-7428 GCA_038529855.1 Bacteroidota bacterium
TGCGCTATGGAGAACAGGCGGTGATCATTGGTTCAAAAAACAGTTTGACGACCGAATATACAGCTGATTATTACATTAGTCGAGAAGAAGCTAATCGCGCGGCGATGATGGGGCGGGAAGAGGCAGAAGCGCCTATCATCATTGGAGAGGCGAGTCGAGCGAATGCGAGCGGGAAGGCGCGGTTTAAGGGTTTTGTAACGGATGACAATACGGGAGAAGGGATCATTGGTGCGACCATTTTTATTCAGGAAACGGGAAGTGGAACGGTGAGTAATGAAACGGGAGCTTATGAGCTGTCCCTAAATATTGGAGAATACAATATCCAAATCACTTCTATTGGCTATCAAAGCATAGAACGGCGATTGATTGTCTATTCAGATGCGGAGGTCGACCTGGCCCTGAGTAAGGAGGCCGTCACCTTGGAAGAAGTCGTCGTGGAGGCTGAATCAGCAGATATCAATATCAAATCCACTGATATAGGTGTGGAGCGTTTAAGCACCAAGACCATTAAGAAATTACCTGCTTTTTTGGGAGAAGTGGATGTGGTGAAGAGTTTGCTGCTTTTGCCTGGGGTAAGTACAGTAGGAGAGGGGGCAGGTGGTTTTAATGTGCGAGGTGGAAATATCGATCAAAACCTCATTATGCAAGATGGGGCGGTTATGTTTAATACCTCTCATGTGCTGGGTTTCTTTTCGCTGTTCAATCCTGATATGGTAAAAGGACTGACCCTCTACAAAGGAAGCATGCCCTCGCGCTATGGTGGACGACTCGCCTCAGTTTTGGATGTGGAGATGAAGGAAGGGAGTTTTAATCAGTGGACAGCCAAAGGAGGAATTGGGGTGGTGTCCAGTCGATTGGTGGTAGAAGGGCCCGTCAAGAAGGGCAAGAGTTCCTTGATCATTGGAGGCCGCTCTTCTTATTCAGATTGGATATTGAGCTTGATTCCCGTTGAAGAGGTCAAGGAAAGTGATGCCTTTTTCTATGATGCCAATATCAAATTTACCCAGCGATTGGGCGATCGAGCTCGAATTATTGCCTCAGGCTATTCCAGCTTTGACCGCTTTCGCTTTGCGGATGAATTTGCTTTTGAATGGAGCACCCAAACTGCCAATGTACAGTGGAAACAAATTTGGGGCGACCGCCTCAGCTCTTCCGTGACAACCATCTATAATCGCTATCGCAGCAGTCTACAAGACCCCGTTGGAAACGATGCCTTTGATTTTGAAAGTGGTATTGATTACCTAAAAGTACAACCTAACTTCATCTTTGTCCCCAACGATTGGCAAACCATTAATGCAGGACTGGAATGGATCAATTATGAAGTCATGCCTGGCGCTGTAAGTCCTACGGGTTCCATCTCGACCATCATCCCTGATGCCCTGAATTCAGAAAAAGGACGTGAGTTTTCCGCTTACATCAATGATGAAATTAAATGGGGCGATCGCTTTTCCATCAATGCGGGTTTGCGCTATACCCTTTACCAAAGCCTTGGTCCTGATCAAATATTTTTATATTCAGAAGAAGGCCCCTTGGCTGTAGAGAATATCGTTGACAGCCTATCTTTTAATAGTGGGGAAGTCATCGAAACTTACACGGGTTTGGAACCCCGCATTGGGCTCAATATCATCATCGACGAAACCGCTTCTGTCAAACTGAGCTATAACCGCACCTATCAATACATCAATCAAATTTCCAATACCACCTCAGTGACCCCTGTCGATATTTGGCAATTGAGCAATCGCTACATCCGCCCTCAACAAGCTGACAGCTATTCCATTGGGTTTTTTAAAAACTTTCGCAATAATCGCTGGGAAACCTCTATTGAAGCCTACTATCGAGACATCAATCGCCTCATCGAATTCCGCGACCGCGCTGATCTACTGGTCAATAATCACCTCGAAACTGAACTCTTGGAAGGCGTAGGCAGAGCTTATGGCGTGGAGCTATCGCTCAAACGCAAGATTGGGCGAGTAACAGGCTGGCTAGGTTACACCTACTCGCGTACAGAGCGCAAAATCGACAGCGATGTTCGTAGCGAACGCATCAATCTAGGCGAGTGGTATCCCTCTAATTTTGATAAACCACACGATCTCACCATCGTGATGAATTATCAAATCAACAAACGCAACAGCTTTGCCGTTAACTTTACCTATAGTACAGGGCGACCCGTAACAGCACCAGTGGGGAAATTCATCTCTGGCAATGTCCTGAGTATTCCCAACTACTCTCTGCGGAATCAGTTTCGCATACCTGATTATCATCGACTGGATATTTCGTATACCTTGGATACCAGTCACAAGAAAAACAAGGCTTGGGAAAGCAGTTGGACTTTTGCTGTATACAATCTATACGCTAGGCGCAATGCTTATTCGGTTTTTTATACCCAAAAACCGTTTCAGGACCCTGTTGCTAATAAATTTTCTGTTTTGGGCAGTGCCTTTCCCGCATTGACCTACAATTTCAAATTTTAAACTATGGCTGTTTATAATCATACAGCAAAAGCTGGAAGGATCGCAAAGTGGGGCCACCTGCTGATCTTGTTATCAATGGCTCTGGTGGTCAACAGTTGTATTGATCAAATTGATCTGGAAACTGAAGATCGCGGAAGTTTGATGACGATTAGCGGTCAATTGACTACTGACCTTGGCCCTCATCAGGTCGAAGTTCGTTCCAGTGCGCTTTTTCGCGAAGGACCAGAGGGCATTCCCCAGCCAATTTCGGGCGCTAGCGTTCAGGTCACAGATGATCTGGGAACAGTCATTGAGTTTACAGAGGGGGAGCCTCCAGGAGTCTATTATTCAGCGGCTGATGTAAGAGGAGAAGTAGGGCGCACCTATACCCTTGAAGTCAGAACGACGGAAGGGAAGGTATATCGCTCGCAGGCGGAGTTGATGTTGCCAGTCCCGGAGATTGACAGTTTGAGTTTTGCGCTGGGGGATGATGAGGTGGATGTATTGGTGTATACCCCAATTGATAAAAATACAGGCTTGCGCTGGCGGGCCTATGGAGAATATGAGTTTCACGAAATCAGTAGCCAAACCAATCTAAACCCCAAGATCTGTTATGTGACGGAGACGGTGGATTTGAATTTGGTGACGGTCGTTGATGGCGCTTCTGTCAATGGCAATTTTCTTTCTGCTGAACGCGCCATTACCAAGAATGTAGATTATCGTTTTGCCATTCGCTATTGTATGCATGTGATCCAACAATCGCTCAGCCCTGCGGCTACAGAATTTTGGTCAACAGTCAATGAAGAGATCAATCGAACGGGGAGCATTTTTGATATTCCTCCAGCTAAGATTGCTGGTAATATGGCCAATGTAGATGATCCTGATGAGGAAGTACTGGGTATCTTTTATGCCTCTGCTGCAGATACCTCTCGGCTGTTTATGCTGCGGCAGGAAGTGGGTAATCCAGGTCCGCTTTGTATTCCTTTTCCACCACCTCCAGCGGATTGTTTTAATTGTCAACAGAGATTGGGGGCGACAACGGAGAAACCAGTTTATTGGCCTTAATTGCACCCTTACAGGACTGATTCGCCGTCAGTCCAATCGTTCAGCAAGCAGTCCAATTGTTCAGCAAGCCATCATCTAAAGCGATTCGATTCATGAAAAAATACCTACTCTTATTTTTGATCGCCTATACAGGATTGACCACCTCTACCATAGCCCAAGACAAGACCTATGTCCATTTTGACAAAGGCTTTTACGTAGCGGGAGAATCCATTTGGTTTACGGCCTATCTGCCAACTATCTTGAGCGAACTATCGCTGTTGCATGTTGATCTGCAGGCGGAAGATGGTGCGGTTATTTTGCATCAACAAATCAGGGTTTCAGACAATGGGCTATCAACGGGTCGTTTGGCCTTGCCTTTTGATATTGCAGAAGCCCAATATCTTTTTCGACTGTGGGGTCTACAAGCAGATGGCCAAGAAGCGGCCTTGCTTTATTCACTGCCCCTAGCGGTTTACAATGACTTAGTAAGTCCTGAAACCAAAACACCAGTGGGTGCCGCTCCCAATATCTCAAATACCCCCAATTTCCCTTCTCAAAACCAGATTAGCATACAAACCAATGCCGAGGAATACGGCCAACGCGAAGCGGTTGATTTAATGATTGAGGTCAAGGATGAAAGAGGTCAGCCAATTGCTGCTGATTTATCCATTGCGGTAGTGGCCGATGGTTTACAAATGAAAGCATCAGCTTGGGAGGCTGCAACAAATCTTAATACTGTGATACAAGATTGGCAGAAAAATCCAACGGTATATGGTCAAACGAAATCTGTGGAGGAGGAGCAGGCTGTACAGCTCAATGTCCTATCGGCCTTTTTGACTAAAAGCCAGCAGAATACTTGGTGTAAGACAGATGCAAAAGGGCAACTTGTGGTCGCCTTACCTGATTTTGAAGGTCGTCAAAACTTGCAATTATTTACGCCGCGTTTGAGTACAGCGCAGCCTGATTTTACGGGAGCATTGGAAGAATGGCCTTTGGATGTGGTGAAGGCTCGTCCTTTTCCAAAAGGGGGCTTGAACAGGGATGCTTTAGTTGAGCAATACCTCGATGAAAGTCGAAAGCGTAAAAAGATAGCGGCTTTTTTTGGAACGGATACACTTGGGCTTATCGTCTCCGTTGATACCTTGGATCAGGTTTTAGCACCTGACCGCTCCTATTTCCCCGATCGCTACGTCGCTTTTAAATCTTTTGAAGAGTTTATCTTTGAGGTAGTCCTTCCACTGCGTATTAAAAGAAAAAAGAACAAGATCAGAGCGCGTCTGCTCAATGAGGATACCAAACTGTTTTTTGATAATGCCCCACTGTTGATGATCGACAATCAGCTCAGCTATGATGTGGATCGCTTTTTAGCATTGGAATTATCAGCGATCAAACGGCTGGATTTATACATCAATAATCAAAATCTGAAAAAGCAGTTTAGCGCCTTGGGGCGAAATGGGGTCGTGGCTGTCTTCACTAAAGGGGGCGATGCCGCATTGGCTGAGGAAGAACAGCGCAATACTTTTTTGGTAGAGGGTTTTGAAGCCCCTTCTGCTTTCTACAGTCCCAATTACGATGATCCAGATAGCGCTCAGCGTCGCCAACCAGATTTCCGTCCCGTGCTTTTTTGGGAAGGACAGGTTCAAACTGATGAGCAAGGGCGAGCAGCCCTACGTTTTTACCATTCAGACGATTACGGCAAATTTCGCATCCAGGTGTTTAGTCGAGATGCCAAGGGGCAGCTTGGTCTACAAGAAAAGCTGATTCAGGTTTTGCCCAAGCAAGGGGGCTAGACCAATTTCATTTGTACGGGGTCCCAGCTGATGGCTTTGTTTTGGAAATAGCTAAGATTAGCGGCCAAAGAAGGAGCTGCGGCTCGCAGACCAAAGCTGGAATCTTCCACCTCTTTTTCCTTACCTCTAATGGCATTAAAGAAATTGAGAAAATGATCGTAGTGGTCGCTGTAGCCCTCTGGAACGCGGTAGGCTATTTCTTCTGGCGTCTTTTCTTGTGGAGTGGGCAGATCGCCATATTTAGCCTTGTATTCTTTTTCAAAGGCCATTTGTGTGGCTGCGGTAAAAGTATTAAAGGTATCCCAACCACCATATCCTGGGGCAGCAGGCAATTGACTCTTCTTTATCTTGATGTCATTCCAACCAATTTCCATGACCCCCTCTGTTCCAATCAATCGCAAAGCGGAGCCTCCGCCGCCTCCATCAATAAAATTGACCTTGATTTGTAGGTTGAAGGCTGGATGTTGTTTGGTCTCAGGATAATCACAGCAAGCAATCATCACATCAGGTACATCTCGACCATCTTTCCAGTAGCGCAGTCCGCCAGTAGCAAAAATGCGATTGGGACCAAGTGAGCTGGTGACGACATGTAGGCCAGAGAACAAATGCACAAAAAGATCACCAGCGACGCCTGTTCCATAGTCTTGGTAATTGCGCCAGCGGAAAAAGCGGACGGGATCAAAGGCTTGCTGGGGAGCGCTGCCCAGGAAGCGATTCCAATCAATGCTTTTTTCAGAAGCATCAGGTGGAATAGAATATTGCCAGGCACCTAGTGCAGATTGGCGATTGGTCCAGGTTTCGACGAGGACTAATGGACCAATGACCCCCTCTTCATAAAGTGTTTTGGCTTTTTGAAAAAGGATAGAACTAACTCGTTGGCTGCCCACTTGCATCACCATACCCGTTTTCTTTTGGGTGGCGATAATGGCGGCTCCTTCCTCAATTTTGTGAACCATAGGCTTTTCGCAATACACGGCCTTGCCTTTTTCCATCGCTTCCATCGCTATCTTATCATGCCAATGATCGGGTGTAGAAATAATAACGGCGTCAATGTCTTCTCGGTCGAGCAGACTTTTGTAGTCGCGTGTGGTGATGAGGTGATCGCCAAATTCCGTTACGGCTTTTACAAAGTGGCCATCGTACAAATCGCAAACCGCCACAAGCTCGACGCCAGGCACCTTGAGTGCGGTTCGGCAATTATTAAAACCCATGATCCCCATCCCAATAGCTGCTACGCGAATGCGGTCGTTAGAGCTGTAGGATATAGGCGCTCTTGGCTGAATCAACTGGGCCTCTCCCTGAGCCATTAAAGTACTGGCACCAAATGGAGCAGCCAACATACCACCTGCTAGTTTTTTGACAAAATGACGACGGGATTTGGATGAACGATCTTTCATTGGATGGGGATTTTGGTTCTACTCAAATGTAGTGATTTTTCTTTGGGCATTACCTCAATTTATTTTCTAAAAAGAGTATTTGTGGGCTAGTTTGCCTCCACTGTTTTTGCAAGGAGTCTGGAATGGGGGTTGGCGCAAAAGTAAAAGAACCCAGAGCAATATCTTCATCCCCATCGCCGTCAATGTCTCCAGTATCCATTACTATCCAGTGCCCGCTTGGCGTATCTTCTATAATGTTGGTTTGAAAGCGAATGGAGTCCGTCGATTGATTGTCTAGATAGACAAAGGCTTGCTCGGGATGCTGTTCAAAATCAGCAAAAAAGGCAATAGCTGCAATATCTAGGTCTCCATCGCCATCAAAATCGCGGGCAAGGGCTTTGGTGGCCCCATAGAGGGGATAGAAAAAAGTTTCGCTAAATTGGAAATTCCCATCATTGGTATACAGGCGAATACCGTGATAGTCCTTTAGAGTGTAAGAATAGTCTGCATTGTCGCCATTGGCGAGGAGAATATCCTCATCCCCATCCCCATCAAAATCTACTAATTCGAAATAGCTGCTGCCTCGAAGGGGTTGAAAACGCAGTAGGGTGCTTTGCTCAAATTGTCCATTACTTTTGTTGCGAAATAGAAAAACCCCTTCGTTTCCCTGGGCCATTAAGGCAATGATATCAGGCCAGCCATCCTTGTCTACATCCCGAATCTCCGTTCTGATTGCTCCAGGAACATATTCTATTAGATGTTCCTGGA
>JBCBDH010000309.1:0-7381 GCA_038529855.1 Bacteroidota bacterium
CTTCGATGTAAGGATGAATCTGTACGCTTTCGGGCAAATAATCCACCTTACCAGACTCCAATTTTTCCAAAGATAGAAAGTCGTTGAGGATGCTGGTCAGATTATTAACGGAAGATTTGATACGTCCAATATGTTTGGGCATTTTTTCGGTCATATCTTTGTCGATATAGCGGCGAATCAAATCAGCGGAGGAGAGAATGGCACTTAGGGGAGTGCGAAACTCATGGGAGGCCATCGATACAAATCTAGACTTCAACTCGCCCAATTCGCGCTCCTTATCCAGGGATTGGGCCAATTTGAGTTCTGCATTTTTTTGTTCGCTGATGTCTTGAATAACACTAAATATTTTTTCTGCTTGCCCTTCTTTATTTTTGAGACATTTCAGCTCCATATGGATAAACTTCTCTCTGCCCTTGATGGTTTTAATCCGAAAATCAGTAATCAGGTCCTTGGCTTGTTTGATGCATTCTATAGTGATATTGCGCACCCGTTCTCGATCTTCTGGGACCACAAATTGTAAGAAAAAGCTATTCTCCTTGATCGCCTGCGGAGAAATATCAAATAGCTGAAAACACTCTTTTGACCAATCCAAGGTCAGTTTCTCCCCTTGAAGATTGATCTCCCAATAGCCAATCTTCGCCAGTTTGTGTGCCTCGATCAATTTGGCCTGACTCAGGGCCAACTCCGCTGTTTGACTCGCCACTTCCTGCTCTAGCTTGCCCGCATAATCTTGTAATTTTTCCTGACTCTCCTTGAGCACTTGTTCGGCCAAACGGGTTTGGGTAATATCATTTAAGAGCCAGGCTACGCCATTTTCAAATAAATAACCCCTAAAATTAATCCAACGAAACTGTCCGTCCTTGCGCGGAAAGTGGATAATGACGGCCTCTGGAAAACCTTGTTTTTTCTGTTCTTCATAAGCCTCGCGTGCTGCTGTTGCCTGCTCTTGATAAGCAACTGTAAACCAGTCATCTATCGTATTAAAATCCATGGATTGATAACCTAGCATATCCTCTGCGGCGCGATTAAAGGAGATTTTACCATTTTGAATAATGGCAGCACCAGCAGGTAATTTTTCAACGATTTCTCTAAATCGCTTTTCACTAGCTTCCAATCGAAGATCTGCTTTTCTTTGATCCGTAATATCAATACCTGAACTAATGGTCGCAATGGCATTGCCCTGATCATCTTTTAGCAAGCGATTATACCAACTGATCAACCGCTCTTCTCCGCTAGCAGAAAGAATCTTATTTTCAAAATATTCTACATGCTCTATCTCGCCCAATAGAATATGCCGAAAGACTTGTCGAACTGATTCCCGATCCTGCACTGAAATAAAATGATCAAACCAATTTTTTCCTTTTATTTGATCAACGGCGTAGCCCAATACCATCGCCCCTTCCTGATTGACTTCGCGAACACTTTCATCTTTATTGATAATGAGGATAATACTCCCCGCCATGTCCAGATAAGTTTGCGCAGCTTCTTTCTCCTTAGCGATTAGGCGCTCTTGTACCTTGAGTTGGGTAATATCTTGCGTCGTGCCACTGATGCGATAGACCTGACCACTGGCATCTCTTTTTGCACTGGCTTTACTAAACAGGAATTTCTCTCCTTGATTGGGTAGTTGAATTTTGTATTCTGCCTCCTCATAGTCCCCTACATGGATGAGGAATCGAAGTTTTTTTTCCAATTTTGGAAGGTCATCAGATAAGTATTGACTGATTTTATTCAATTCAGGGGCTTTTCCATTAGGCTCCATCCCAAATATGCGATAGTGCTCTTCAGACCACACCACCTGATTGTCTGCCACCAACCAATCAAAATGACCAATATGGGATAATTCCTGCGCCTCTGCTAATCGCGTCTGACTGGTACGGAGGCTTTGCACTGTTCTATTGAGCTTAATGGAATAGCGGATAGAGCGATCTAATAGCTCAGCTGTTATTTGGCCTTTGACGAGAAAGTCAGCCGCCCCAGATTCCATGGCCTCAATATCCAATTGGCGATCAGCATGCCCCGTTAATAAGATAAATGGTCGATCAATATCTCTTTCTCTGGCCGCTTCTAATAAACGGAGGCCATCTTCCTTTCCCAAGCGATAGTCTACCAGGTAAACATCATGGGCTTTTTGTAAAATGTATTTCAGGCCCTCTTGATAGCTCGAAGCCCAGGTCAGCTCATATCGCCCTCCTGGAATTTCAGTGACGATGTCTTCAGTAATCATGAAGTCTTCCTCATCGTCATCAATCAGTAGAACCTTTATTTTGTCTGCATTATGCGGCATCACTTATTCTCTTTGGGTGGGAGCGATACAGTTTTTACCCAATAGGTTTTAAGGCTATTCATCGCATCTACCAAGCCTTGGTAGCTTACTGGTTTGGTGATGTAAGAATTGACCCCAAGCTCATACATCTTCTTGATGTTTTCTTCATCATTAGAAGTCGTAAAAATAACAACAGGGATTCGTTGAAATTGGCTTTGGCGCTTAATTTCTCCCAAGACCTCTCTACCGTCTTTCTTGGGCATATTAAGATCGAGTAGGATAAGATCAGGGATTGGATTTTTACTTAAATCACTAAATTTTCCTCGATTGTGCAGATAATCCAGTACTTCGACTCCATTTTCCGCAAATCTGAGCACCAGGTTAATTTGCGTTTCCTCTAAAGCCTCTTGTGTCAACATACGATCCTCCTCGTCATCATCTGCCAGGAGAATGGTAATCGAATTTTGATCTGATTTATGCATCATCTGTTTTTTGATCTTTTGTCTGCTTAATAGATAATCTTACCTTAAAAGTAGCTCCTTGTCCAGGTTGACTTTGGGCCTCAATATCTCCACCATGTCGATTGGCTATGCGCATACAGACCGCCAGACCAATCCCAGACCCTTCGTATTTACGACCTTCCAGACGCTGGAAAATCTGAAAAATTTTATCTGTATATTGCTCATCAAAACCAATCCCATTGTCCTGAACAAAGATAAACACCTGCTCATCGCCTGGTGTCGCTTTTAATCGCTCTACCCTCCTCACCAATTCTGACCAAACCCTGATCTGTGGAACCTCCCCTTCTTTACTGAATTTTATGGCATTTTTGATCAGATTCTGAAACAACTGCCACATCTGCGTAGAATCAGCTTCAATCGTTGGAAGTTGTTGAATCTCAATTTTTGCCCCACTATTTCGTATCATGATTTCAAGATCAGAAAGCACTCGATCCATCACTTCGTTCAGGTCCACCTGATCAAAATCAGCTCCCCTGGTATTCACCCTGGAAAATTCCAATAAATCAGTAATGAGTCTTTGCATTCGCTCCGCACCATTGAGCATTCTATCCAAATAATCAGCTTCCCGCTCTTCCAATTTATCCGCCGTCCTGCTTTTTAAGCGATCGCCAAAGGCGCGTATCTTGCGAAGCGGCTCCTGCAAATCATGTGAGGAAACATAAGCAAAATCCTGTAATTCCTTATTACTGCGTTCCAACGCCTTCATGTAGCGGCGCAGCTTCTCCTCTGCTAATTTTTGATTGCTCAAATCGTGAAGGATACCCGTATAGATGGTCTTATCCTTGAGCTTAACCTCACTAATACTCAATAAGAAAGGAAAAAGACTCCCATCCCTACGCAGACCCGTCACCTCTCGACCAATCCCAATAATTTTCCCCACTCCTGTCTGATGGTAATTATCCATGTAGGTGTCATGTTCTACCCGTTCAGGCATTGGCATAAGCATATTGATCTTTTGGCCAATGACTTCTTCGGGAGCATAGCCAAATAACTTGGCCGCTGAGGCATTAATGGACTCTACAATTCCGCGTTTATTAATCGTAATAATTCCATCAACGGCCGTATCAATCACCGCAGAAAGACGCGACTCACTCTCTTTTAAAGCTTCTGAGGTTTTTACCCTGACGCTAATACTATTGATAAAAACTGCTAATAATTGCCGATTTTCGAGTGTGATCAGACTCAAGTTGACTTCCACGGGAGTGGAATGACCGTCTTTGGTCCAGGCTAATGTCTCTAGCCTATCCTCAATTGACGGGGAAGCAGCCGTACTACTTGGTGCTGTGAAGTACGAGTCCCATACAATTTCTGGGAGTAATTCATTGATAGATTTGCTGCATAATTCTTCTCGAGAGTGACCAAATAGTAATGCTGACATAGGGTTGGCTTCCAGAATAGACCCTTGATGATCAAGTAGTAATACACCAATAGTGGTCTTTGTAAACAAAGCCTGCAATATGGTCGAATCTCTTAGCATGATGGAGCTTGAACAAACAATATCAAATCACAAAAGTAGGCATTTATTAGAAAAAGAGGTTAAGGCACAAGAGCTCTCTTTCATTGTACTCCTAGTATAACACCACCTAAGCGCTCAACATTTGCCGCTACGCTTTGTCCGCGCTCCAGATATACAGCAGGGGTTGCCGCACCAGCCATGATGTAGGCTCCTTTGGCAATAACTTGTCCATAATGAGCAGCCAAACGAGTAGCCGCCTGAAAAGAGGCCCAGGGGTTGCCCAATATGGCCGAAGAGCTTCCTAGATGAACAATTTGGCCGTCGATCTCCAGGCTAATGGCTAACTGGTCTAAAGAAGAAGGAACAAGCTGCCATTCTCCTAGTACCAAGGCAGCAGAAGAACAGTTATCAGCGATGACATCTTCCAGGGAAAACTTAAAATTTTCGTAGCGGGAGTCAATGATTTCCAGAGCGGGGGCTACAGCGGAGACATAATTGGGGGTTTCTTCCAGGGAGAGTTCTCGATCGATTGGCTGATTGACTAAAAAGCAAATTTCTGGTTCTGCTCTTGGGTGGATAAAGCGATCCAGTGATAGACTTCCTCCATTGGCTAGGAGCATCGCATCTGTCAATCGACCCCAGATGAGGTCATTAACTCCCATTTGCTCCATTTTGGCTTTGCTTGTAAAGCCCATTTTCAAGCCAATCAACTGTTCTCCTCGATCGTATCTTCTCTGAAGGGAGGCTGCTTGGATGGCATAGGCATCAGCTTCACTAAAATGGTGGTTTTGGGAGAGTTGGGTAATGGGCTGGCCCAGATGGGCAGCAGTATCCACAATGCGAGCTAATTCCTTGATTTCCATGATGTACTATTTGATGAGGCAATGAAAGCACATTACCTATTTTCTGCTTAATCCTTTACGGCTGTAAAAGTATCTTTCCAAGCGGAAAAACAAAAATAAAGCAAGGGCTAAACGCTTTAGCCTCATCAAATAGCGTAAAAAAGAAAGCGCTTGATGATCAGATGCGCTTAAACGTCTCGTCCCAAATACATATTGATGGCTTCGGTCCGATTCTGTACGTGGAGCTTTTTGTAGATGCTGTGAATGTGTTGCTTTACTGTACCAATGGTAATCCCCATTTCTGAGGCAATCTCTTTGTACAAGAGTCCTTTAGACAATAATTCCAGTACCTGCTTTTCGCGGCTGCCCAACAACTCTAGTTTTTTAAACTTGCTATTGACCCCACTGGTGTTGAAAAAGAAATTGGTCACCTTGCGAGCGATGGCTGGCGACATAGGAGCGCCACCATTGGCCAATTCGCGAACGGCGCCTATGATTTCTTCCTTAACGGCAGATTTGAGCAGATAGCCATTGGCGCCAGCTTTGAGCGATTCAAAGATATTGTTGTCTTTATCAAAAACAGTATACATCATAAATTGAATATCAGGTCGTAGGGCTTTGACCTTACGCACACATTCAATACCGCTCTCTCCAGGTAATCCAATATCGACAATGGCGATATCGACATCTGACTTGGGTAAAAAATTAACGGCCTCTTCGGCATTCTTATAAGCTTGTTGGTAGACGAAGTCATCACACTCAGAGAAAATAGTAATCAAGAATTCTCGGATGTCTTCATGGTCTTCAACGATGGATATTTTTGTTATTTTTGGGTTCATGTAAATTAAAGTTTGTGACGCTCCTGAAGCAGATCTTTAGTTGTGTAATGGAATATCAAAGGTGACGATCGTTCCATTAAGCGTATCCATTCGGAAGTCCCCTCCGATGTGCTCCATTCGTTTCTTCATGTTTTTTAGTCCATTTCCAAATTTGTTTTTTTCAACCGTATCGATACCAATCCCATTATCTTTCAACTGGATGCTCAGGGTGCCGTTTTGTCGACTAAAATCCAGATGGATTTGGGTGGCATTGGCATGTTTTACGATGTTGTGTGAGCATTCCTTGATGCTCAAAAAGATGTGCCTTCTTTTATCCCCACTAATGGTAATATCGGGTAGGTCAGGTGGAATACCAGCTTTGCAATTTAATTCGTGATTGTCAAAATACTCGACGACAAATTTGCGGATGTAGGCGATGAGTTCGGGCAAATTGTCATTGCTACTATCCATTGCCCAAATAATCTCTCGCATATTCTCGACCAGCTCCGTTGCTTTAGACTCAATTTTATTGAGCTTTGTCGATGTATCATTGGATTCGACCTTACCAAGAATACCTTGAATAAGAATGCGAATAGAGTAAAGACCGCCACCCAGATCATCGTGCATTTCGCTGGCGATGCGGTTGCGTTCGTGTTGAAGGGCTTCAAAAACAATTTGCTGTTGGCGAAGCTTGCGCTTTAAGATCAATTGAAAAATCATATAACCGATCCCCAAGGCTGCTAGAAAGCTGAAAATCATAAACTGTGGTGTTTTCCAGAAGGGCGGATGGATGACGATTTTCAATCGACGCTCCTCCCCTTTTACGCCATTTGGATTGACTCCGAAGATAATCAACTCATAGGTGTTCTCTGGTAGCTTATAAAATCGAATTTCGCTTTGGCCTTTATCCGCACTGATCTGTTGTTCCTTATCATAGCCTTTTAGCTGATAATGAATTTCGACCTCTTCGGGCAGATAATGACTAATGCCTACCACGTCAAATACCAAGGTATTTTGATGGTAATCTAAGGTTAACACCTCCCGCTCATTAATCACTGGCGACCCAAGGTAGGCTTCATTATTGATCGTCAGTGCTTGAAGCTGAATGTGTGGTAAAAAGGGATAGGGTTGGATATGTTGAGGAAGAAAGCCAACGATCCCCTTATCGGTTCCCAACCAGTGGCGACCATCTGCTGATCGCAGATTGGCAAAAAGTACAAACTGGCTAGATTCCAAACCATCTTTTTCTCCATACTTCAATAAGGTTCCGCTGTTTTTATCATAGCTCCATATTTTCTGATTGGCTGAAAACCAGATGCGCGACTGATCATCAATAAATACGCTGTACACCTGTGTATTGGACAGGGTTTTGTGATCGGGAAAGAGATTGGACCAGGTATAATTCTCCAAATCCAATTGCAACAGACCATTTAGACTCCCCAGATAAGCCACATCGCGGAGTGGGTCTTCTGCCATCG
>JBCBDH010000310.1:0-7378 GCA_038529855.1 Bacteroidota bacterium
AGCGGGCTCATTTACCCTATTAAATCAGTATTATGCAGCAGGTAAAGCGACATTTGGCCCGATTATTTGACATTTTTTTTACATAGCGCACAAGTTTCTATTCCAAGAAGCATCTAAAGGAATACAGAAAGCCTGAAAATTAGACTAACTTCGATTTAAGTAACTTAGGTAATATGAGAAAATATCAACAACTCTTGCTGTTGGTCATTGCCTTGATAGGCCTTGCAGGAACCATCGACCTGGATAATTTACCCAATTATGCTGGTCAATCTATCCCCAACTATATTAACGATGATAATAACCCAGCTAATAATCCCATCACGGATATTGGAGCAACGCTTGGGCGGGTTTTGTTTTATGACAAACAGCTTTCTACGGATGCCAGCATTTCCTGCGCCTCTTGTCATTTGCAGCAATTTGCTTTTGGCGATACCGCAGTAGCTAGTTTGGGGGTCAATGGCAGAACAGGCCGTCATGCCATGCGCCTGGTCAATGCTCGTTTTTCTGAGACTACTCAGGCTTTTTGGGATGAGCGGGCAGCTTCTTTTGAAATCCAATCAACCCAACCCATTCAAGACCATATTGAGATGGGCTTTAGTGGAACAGGGGATGACCCAGATTTAGATTCCTTGATTCGTAGGATGGAGGACTTGGAATATTACCCTCGCCTATTTGAAATAGCTTTTGGTGATCCGACCATTACGGAAGAGCGAATGCAATTGGCCCTGGCCCAATTTGTGAGAAGTATCCAATCCTTTGATTCAAAGTTTGACGAGGGTCGCGCCCAAGTTAATAATGATGGGATGCCCTTCCCCAATTTTACCAATGCCGAAAACCAAGGGAAAATGCTCTTCTTGGTCCCCCCCGATTTTGACAATAATGGCAATCGAATTGGTGGCGGAACGGGCTGTGGTAGCTGTCATCGACCACCAGAGTTCGACATCAATGGAAACAGCAGAAATAATGGGGTAATTAGCAGCATAGAAGGAGGACTAGACATCACCAATACCCGCTCCCCTTCCCTACGCGATTTGGTCAATCCCCATGGTCAGCTCAATGGCCCCTTGATGCACAACGGAGCCTTCAATAGCTTGATGGAAGTGATCGAACACTATAATGATATTCCTGACTTGAGTATGAATCCCCAACTCGACAATCGGCTTCGCCCTATGGGCAATCTGCAAAATCTGCAAATGACCGATCAGGAAAAAGACCAACTCCTTAGCTTCCTACTCACCCTGACGGGCAGCAATATTTACGAAGATGAAAAATGGAGCGATCCTTTTGATAATGGCGAACTCGTTCTACTCCCCGAATTGACCACTTCGGTAGAAGAACTCGAAAAGAGCAGCTTAAAAATATATCCTAATCCAGCGAGCAATTACCTCTTTCTGGAAACAAGAGCAATCCCAACCAATACTCAAGTTTCTATTCTATCAATCAGTGGGCAATTGATGTATCAAGGGCCTTTTCAGACACAGATCAATGTCAGTCATTTCCCACAGGGATGTTATCAAATTCGATTGGAGGAACAGGTGCTGAAGTTTATCAAGCTTTAGGAATTTTACTGTAGTGCGCCCTGCCCTGTCGGACTGACTCCCCGCTTTGGCGGGGAGTCAGTCCGACAGTTGCGGGTAGGCTTTGAAGTGCCAAAGCGGGGTCAGTCCGACAGTTGCGCGAAGGCTAGTCCGAAAATAAGAGCTTTTAGCCTACATCTTCAAAATAGCTCTTCGCTTTTTTTAGTCTTTTCTTAGCAGCGAAGAGCAAAAAATCTACTAAATTCGAGGGTTAAAATTCAATGGGGTTTGAATCATTCTAAACCCCAAAAACTCTGTGAGAATATGCAAACGACCATCAAGCAATTATTGCCTATCTGTTTTCTCTTGTTTTCAAATGTACTACTGGCCCAAAACCCAGGTTCCAAAATCATGGGGCATGAGGTATTTGACCTCTGGAAAGATATCGAATCGCCCCAACTGTCCAATGATGGCCAATGGGTGGCCTATCAGGTAGAGCCAGGGGAAGGCGATGGCGAATTAAAGCTTTGGCATGCCTCCAATCAAAAAGAATATACTTTCCCTCGTGGCCATAAAGCCCACTTTAGCGCGGATAATCAATACCTGATTTTTGCCATCCAAGCACATCGCGATACGCTCCTCGCACAGCGAAGAAGAAAGGTCGAAGAAGAAGAACTTCCCAAAGACAGCCTGGCTATTCTTCGCTTGGCAGATCAGCAAATCGAAAAAATACCACAGCTCCACAAGTTTAAAGTCCCCAAAAAATGGTCGGGACACATTGCTTATCAGCTTTACCCAGCTGATTCAATGACCAAAGACAGCAGCCAGACTGATTCTCTAAAAACCAAGAATGAAGACCTTAAAGAAGCCTCCACGGATAATGGTTTCGATTTGGTCATCAGAAAGTTAGGCGCTAATCAGGCTGATACGCTTCCTTTTATTAAAGACTATACCTTGGCTGAAGAAGGCCCGCGTCTGATGGCTTACAGCACAGGCGATGACAGCACTTTTTTGGAAGGTATTTATTTTTACGACTGCACAAAACAAACGACGAAGGCCCTCTGGCGAGGCAAAGGAGATTACCAACAACTCAGTCTAGACCAACAAGGACGACAGGCCGCCTTTATTGCAGATATCGACACCAGCGAAGCCCGTATCCGCCCCTTCCAACTTTTTTACTGGCAGGAAAAAATGGATAGTGCTACGATCAGCTTAGGTACTAAATCGCCTATGCTACTCGATGCTTGGCGTTTGAGCGAACATGCTGATTTGACCTTTTCAAAAACAGGCGATCAGCTTTACTTTAGCATCCAGGCTCCTCCAATCCTAGCTGACACCACGCTCCTGCCTGAAGAAATCGTCAATGTCGAAGTTTGGTCTTATCTCGACAAACAATTGTACACCCAACAGGAAACGCTATTAGAGCAAGAACAGAAAAAAGCCTATCGCTGTGTCCTGCATACAAAGGAAGGGCAAATCATTCGATTGGGACAAGAGGACCTGCCAGAAATACGAGTGGCTCAAGAGGCCAGTATGCCCTATGTCTTGGGATACAATGATCGACCCTATCTGGAAAAAATATCCTGGGATGGCTTTCCCAGTTATAAAGACATTTATGCCATAGATATTCGAACAGCAGAAACGCATCAAGTGGCCCGAATGAAAAAGGCCAATCCCCGCATTTCGCCCAGCGCTCAATACCTCTATTGGTTTGATCGCATAGATACCGTCTGGCAAACTTATCAATTGGCCACTAAAATAACGCAGACTATTAGTCATAATGAACAGGTCGCTTTTTACGACGAATTGAATGACCGGCCTATGTTGCCCAGTGCTTATGGCATAGCTGGATGGACCCAGGCAGATGAATCCGTTTTGGTATATGATCGCTATGACATTTGGCAAATGGACCCCAAAGGCCAGCAGGCTCCCAAGCGATTGACTAAAGGCCGTGAACAACAAATTACCTACCGCTACATCAAGCTGGACACTGAACAGCCTTTCATCGACCCCAATGGCCAGTTACTACTCCATCTCTTCAATCACCAAACCAAGCATTCGGGCTACGCACAGCTATCCCTCCCCAGCGGCCAATTGACTACTTTGCTCACTGGCCCCTATTATTACACCCCCCGCCCAATGAAAGCCCAAGAGGCCAATGCGCTTGTCTTTACCCAAGAAGATTTCCAGACCTTCCCAGACCTGCAATACACCCGTATGGATTTTAAGCAAGCCCAACGCATTAGCGAGGCCAATCCCCAACAAAAGGAGTATGCCTGGGGGAGTATGGAAGCCTACACCTGGACGGCACCTGATGGACAATTGATGCAAGGTCAGTTGGTCAAGCCCCCCAATTTTGATCCAACGAAAAAGTATCCAATGATTGTCAACTTTTATGAGCGCAGCTCCAATCGCATCCATCGCCATCGAACCCCCAAGCCTCATCGTTCTACGATCAATTATAGTTTTTACGCCAATAGGGGCTATCTGATTTTTAATCCAGATGTATACTATCGCGTAGGTTATCCTGGAGAAAGTGCATTGCATGCAGTGGTATCTGGTGTGGGAAGTTTGATCGATAAAGGTTTTGTGGAGCGGGAGCGGATTGCCTTGCAGGGACATAGCTGGGGTGGTTATCAGATTGCCTATATCCTGACCAAAACCAATATGTTTCGCTGTGCAGAGTCTGGAGCGCCTGTTGTCAATATGATCAGTGCTTACGGCGGTATTCGTTGGGGCTCTGGTTTGAGCCGCATGTTTCAATACGAGCAGACGCAAAGTCGCATAGGGGGTACGCTTTGGGAATATCCCCTTCGCTATATTGAAAACTCGCCCATCTTTTTTGCGGATAAGATAGAAACACCCGTGCTCATATTGCACAATGATGAGGATGGTGCCGTTCCCTGGTATCAGGGCATTGAATTTTTTGTGGCTATGCGTAGACTGGGTAAGAAGGCTTGGATGCTCAACTATAATGACGAACCCCACTGGCCAGTAAAACGACAAAATCGGAAGGACTTCAACAAACGCATGCAGGAGTTTTTTGACCACTACCTCAAAGACGCACCTATGCCTTCCTGGATGCAGCGCGGGGTGCCTGCCATAGAAAAGGGCATCTATCAAGGCTTGCTCAGCGAAGACCCTGAAGATTGATGACTTGCTTGGGGAACCAATTGCTGTCATTTGAAGTATTGTAGTCGTATACCTCGACAAGTGGCCATAGGCTACGCTTAAAATCCACACATGAAGCAACTGGTCGCAGATTTCATTACTGCTATTACGGGAAAGGAAAAAGAGTTTACGAAGGGAAGCATCAATAGAGCCATCTTTATGCTTTCCGTGCCTATGATTTTGGAGATGTTGATGGAATCTCTTTTTGCTGTCGTCGATGCTTTCTTTGTATCGAATTATGTTGGTGTCAATGGAGTGGCAACAGTAGGTTTGACAGAATCGGTCATTACCCTTATCTATGCCGTTGCCATTGGTTTGAGCATGGCGGCTACGGCGATGGTTTCTAGGCGTATTGGCGAAAAGCGGCCTGATGAAGCGGCTGTAGCTGCCATGCAAGCCATCATTATCAGTTCCCTAATTGCGATTGTTTTGGGTATTGTTGGGTTTTTCTCTGCCTCTTCGATTTTGGAGATGATGGGGGCATCTGAAGAAGTGATCCAAGAAGGGGTAACTTATACTCGCATTCTATTTGCCTCCAATATTGTGATTATGCTTTTGTTTATGCTCAATAGCATATTTCGCGGAGCGGGGGATGCCTCCATTGCCATGCGCTCCTTGTGGATTGCCAATATCCTCAATATTATTCTCGATCCTTGTTTGATATTGGGCTTGGGGCCTTTTCCAGAATTGGGATTGACGGGAGCGGCTATCGCGACGAGTATTGGACGGGGAACGGGCGTGCTGTATCAGTTGAGTATTTTGTTTGGGATGAAAAGCATTATCCAAATCCAATGGCAGCACTTTGAGTTGCGTTTTGACATCATTAGGCGCTTATTGAAGGTTGGCTTAACAGGTATTTTACAATTTGTTATTGCCTCTGCCAGTTGGATAGCGCTTATGCGTTTGATGGCCAATTTTGGCTCTGCAGCAGTAGCTGGATATACTATTGCCATTCGAATTATCATCTTCACAATACTTCCTGCCTGGGGCATGGCGAATGCCGCCGCAACACTGGTTGGACAGAACCTGGGGGCTGGGCAAGCGGAGCGAGCGGAGCAGTCAGTTTGGCGAACTGCTTTTTTCACAATGCTCTTTCTGAGCTTTGTAGCCTTCCTCTTCTACTCCACAGCAGATTCCATCATTCAATTTTTCTTCCAAGAAGGCATAGCTTATAACGAGGGTGTTAAAAGCTTGAAAATCATTTGCTTAGGCTATATTTTCTTTGCTTATGGAATGGTGATCGGTCAAGCTTTTAACGGCGCTGGTGATACAGCTACCCCAACTTGGTTGAACTTTATATGCTTTTGGCTGTTACAAGTTCCACTGGCATATCTCCTTTCTCATACTTTTTATTGGGGTACTTCAGGAGTTTACTGGGCAGTCGCTGGTAGTGAATCAGTACTCGCCCTATTGTCTGTTTGGGCATTTAAGAGAGGTACCTGGAAAAAGGTTAAAATATAAGAATGAGAAGCTAGTCATTGCCGATGCACTATATTTTCCGTATCTTAAGAGAAATAGGATCATCCATTACAAAAGAACGGTTAATGTGTCAGTCAGATGCTAGTGCATTGTGCAACTAGATTTCATTGCTGATGAACCTCTTTAGGATCATCTTATATAACTATAAACATTCAAAAAAACCTTTCAGATGACATCCATCGAAAAGTACAACAGGCGTCTGCGTGAAAAGAAATTTATTGTCGGTAGATTCGCCATTTGTCCCGTATGTAAAGCAGACAAATTGACTAACAAAAAACCCTGTTCCCGCGAAGGCAAGTGCCCCTACAATGTGGAACGCAGAGGTAGACGAAAAACGATTTCCAAGTAGTCTCTATCGTTCTTCTTAATCGACTTGTTTTTCTCCTTGGGGCAAATATCATTTCACCATTATCTTTTTTGGTTTAAATTGCAGATATTGCTCAGGTAACTGCTATGCCTGCCAGGCTCACTTATCAAGGACAAGGTATGAACAAAAAAATTTGGTACTGGCCGCTCCTCTTTCTGGCTCTAGCCTGTAACCGTAGTCAATCTATTGTCTTAAAGTCTGACCAAAAGCTGAAAAAACAGGCGAATCGACTCGCTCAGGATTACCTTATTACGGATGGTCATGTAGATTTGCCGTATCGACTTCGCGTACACAATTTTCGTTTGACTAAGGAATACATTGGTATACCTATACAAAGTGAAAATGGCGATTTTGATTACAAGCGAGCAAAACAAGGTGGTCTCGATGCCCCCTTTATGTCCATCTATATTCCCGCCTCTTATCAAAAAGATGGCGGAGCCAAAATGCTGGCTGATTCGCTAATAGATATGGTCAATGGCATTATCCAAGCCCACCCCAAACAATTCGCCTCGGGACGCTCCACCAAGGAGGTACTGGCTAATTTTGAAAAGGGACTCGTCTCTTTGCCAATGGGAATGGAAAATGGTGCCCCCATTGAGGATGACCTGACTAATGTGGGTTATTTCCATCAACGCGGTATTCGCTACATCACCCTGACCCATTCTAAAGACAATCAAATCTGCGACTCCTCTTATGATACAACTCGCACCTGGAATGGACTTAGTCCTTTTGGCCGATCGGTCGTAGAGGAGATGAATCGCGTGGGGGTGATGGTAGACATCTCTCATGTATCAGACAGTACCTTTTATCAGGTGATCGAATTGACCAAAGCTCCTGTCATTGC
>JBCBDH010000311.1:0-7367 GCA_038529855.1 Bacteroidota bacterium
CCAGTCAATTGTTGTTCCCACCAAGCTAGTTTTTCTGCCAGTATAGTTGCGGAAAGCTGTTCCCTTTGCCAAATGGCATAATCGGCATATTGGATCGCTAGACTTGGTAAATTTACGGGCTGCCCTGTCTTTTTGGCTTGGTATAAAGCCATCAGTTCCGTCACCAATATCTGTGTTGACCAACCATCTGAAGCGATGTGATGCAAAACGACTAAAAGACGATGATCATCTGCGGCATAGCGGATCAATCCCACGCGGAGCATATAGTCCCTGGATAGATCAAATGGCTCATTCAGATAGGTATTGATCCAGGCTTCCTCTGCTGCCTCGTCGGCAAATGAAGCGGCCTCACGCACTGTCAATACCCAAGCATCAGCCTCCCTAATTTTTTGATAGGGCACTCCTTTGTGATCGGCATAAACCGTTCGAAGGATTTCATGTCGTTTAATCAATTCGCGAAAAGCAAATTCAAGGGCAGCGGTATCCAGCTCCCCAGTTAGCCGCAAGACAGAAGGAATGTGATAAGCCTGGCTACCTTCTAGCTGATCAATAAACCACAATCGCTCCTGGGCATAGGATAAAGGAATATGGCTGCCTCGTTGCTGTATACCAATGGCAGGATAAGTGGTCCCTTTTTGTTGCTGATCAATAAAGGCCGCAAAGTCTTCCAGTATTGGATGATTAAACAAACTATCAATACCCACTTCTACTTCCATCTCTTTTTGCAAAACGGAAAGTACCCGAATGGCCATTAGCGAATGACCACCCAAATCAAAGAAGTGATCTCTTCGACCTACCGCATCTACTTCCAGCAGAGAGGCCCAAATTGCTGCGACTTGCTGTTCTGTCAGCCCTTGAGGAGCGCTAAAAGTCGCCTGTGCTAAGGCAGCAGTATCAGGATGAGGCAAAGCTTTTTTGTCTACTTTACCGCTAGGGGTCAGTGCAAATTCGTCGAGTATTAGCCATCGATCAGGAATCATGTATTCTGGCAATCGCTCTGCGAGGAATTGGCGCAGGAGTGTTGGTTCTAATGGTGTTGTACTGATCAAATAAGCTACCAGTTGCTGACCCAGTTGTTCATCTGTCCAGCTGATGACGACCGCATCTTCGATATCCGTATGACTTTTCAAATGCGCTTCGATCTCCCCTGGCTCTATCCTATGCGCCCGAATCTTTAATTGATCATCTGCCCGTCCAACAAATTCCAATGTGCGATCAGGTAACCATCGCACCAAATCTCCAGTCTTATACAATCGCTCTTGTGGGCGGAAGGGATTTGGGAGGAAGCGCTCTTTTGTTTGCTCCTCATCATTGATGTAAGCCTGGGCAAGACCAGCCCCTCCAATGTACAATTCACCAACCAATCCAATGGGGAGTAGTACCATATCCTGATTGAGCACATACACCTGTGTATTGGCAATGGGCTTTCCAATGGCTACATGAGGCCCACTAGTCCTTTCTCCATTATACAAATGGCAGGTACTGCCTACTGTTGTTTCTGTTGGACCATACTCATTATAAATGGCGAGATTAGCGCCAGCCTTTTGCTGAATTGCTCTAACCAAGGTTTCGTCCAGTGCTTCTCCTCCAACAATCAAAGTGGAAATATGGGTTTTTCCCCAATCCACTTTTTCCAGCATCCTTAGGTGAGCGGGCGTGAGCTTTAGTACATTCACCTCATTGGCCGCTATCACTTCTAGCAAATGGAGCTGAGTAGCTTCCTGTGTTTTGGGATAGATGATGACCGTGCCGCCACTAATAAGGGGTAGATACAAAGAGGTGACCGTCAGGTCAAAATCAATATTTGTATACAGTGCCATATGAGCGGCTTCTCCCTTGAGGTAATGGGATTGCGCCCATAGTAGGTAGTTGCACAAACTTCCCTGCGTGATGGCTACTGCTTTGGGTTGGCCTGTCGAACCAGAGGTATGGAGGATATAAGCCAAGTCTTCTTTGGAACGACTGATATCTTGGTTAAAAATCAGATGGGAGGATTCCGTGAAGGCTATTTTTTCCAGATCTACCAAATCGTATTCACTCAAATCTGCTTGGCTAGAAGTAGAGAACCCACTACCCAAGATCTGCTTCACTTGGCTGTTGTCCAACATCCGTTTTACTCGCGCTATTGGATGGCTGATAGGAATTGGCAGATAGGCTGCTCCAGTTTTCATTATGCCAAGGAGGGCGATCATCAGCTCAATAGAAGGCTCAGCATAAAGTCCGATAATACTTCCTGGTTTTACCCCAAGGTTGACTAAATAATGGGCTACTTGCTCAGCTTTTGTTTGCAATTCAGCGTAGCTCAGTACTTTGTTCCCCATGCGAATAGCGGGCGCTTTAGGATCTTGTTTGACTTGGGTAGTAAAAAGATCAAGGAGACTTTCATGCTTGGGCCAATTAATGGCAGTATGATTAGGAGCAATCAATTGTTGTTTTTGCTCATCTACAGATAGCATCTGTAACTGACTAAGCGATTCGTAGGGTTGTTGGATGATGGATTGGAGCAATTGTTGGAAGTGCGACATCATGCCTTGGATGGTTTCGACTTTAAAGAGGTCTTTACAGTAGATAAATCCAAGTTGAAGTCCCTCAGGGCTTTCCACGATAATTACCCTAAGATCAAATTTGGCATATTGATCGGTCTGCCCTTCTGGAATCAAATCCAAACCTTCCAGACGAACCGTATTCGCTTCAGGAGTATTTTGCATTTCAAATAAGACCTGGAATAATGGGGTCCTACTAAGATCGCGTTCTGGGGATAGCCTTTCGACAATCTGTTCGAAGGGAACTTCCTGATGCGCAAAAGCATCCAGCGTATTGCTGCTTACTTTATTCAATAGCTCCTTGAAGGAAGGATTACCACTTAAATCAGAGCGAAGGACTAAGGTATTTAAGAAAAAACCAATGAGCTGTTCCAATTCCTGTTGTGGTCGATTGGCAATGGGCGTGCCAATCACAATATCGGTCTGCCCTGTGTAGCGATGTAATAAGACTTTGAAAGCAGTGAGTAGGGTGATAAACAAACTCGTCCCCATTTCATTTGCCAAAGCCTGCATTTTATCGCTGGTGGCTTTCTCCAATTCCATTCCCAAATATCCGCCACGGGTACTTTGTACAGAGGGTCTGGGGAAATCTGTTGACAACTCTGAGCGTTCGATATCCGCCAAATAATCAAGCCACCAATTGAGTTTTTCCTGCATAAACTCACCGTCAAAATGCTCATCTTGCCAAATGGCATAATCCGCATACTGAATAGCGAGCGGAGCCAATTGATGCGGGCGATTTTCTCGATTGGCTTTGTACAATTCCGTCAACTCATTGATCAATATCGCAGCAGACCAACCATCGGCAGCGATGTGGTGTAAGACTAGGACCAGGGTATGGCTATGCGCATCTTCTCGATACAGCCCTGCTCGAAAAGCAGGCTCCTTAGCCAGATCATAAGCCTTTTCTTGAAATTCGCTCAGCCATTGTTCCTTTTCGCGACCATTGCTGGTAGAGGGTGCATCTACCTGTTCCAATTGCCAAACTTCCAGTGGTAGAACAGATTGGTAAACCTGTTGCTCTACTTTTTGATAGACGGTCCGCAAAATCTCATGCCGCTCGACGATTTGATAAAGGGCCTTTTCCAGAGCCAGGCGATCTAAGTCTCCTTCCAGTCGAAGAACCATGGATATGTGATAGTGTAAACTGCCCGAAAGCTGATCGATAAACCACAGGCGTTTCTGGGAAAAGGACAGTGGGATGGGGCCAGTGCGTTCCTGAGCGGTGACAGGAGGGAGGCTTCGACCGATGCGCTGCTGATCAATGATCTGGGCGAAGTCACCTAATACTGGAAATTCAAATACCACTTGGATATCCAATTCTACTTCAAAAGTGGTTTGAACAAGGGCTACCAAGCGAACAGCCAGTAGAGAATGACCACCAAGACCGAAGAAGTGATCGGTTTTTCCCACTTGATCAAGTTCTAGGAGTTGCGCCCATATTTGCGCTATTTTTTGTTCTGTAAGGGTTTCAGGAGCGACGTAGGCGCGTTCTATTTCTTCAGAAATATCTGGATCGGGCAGGGCTTTTTTATTGACCTTGCCATTGGCCAAGAGGGGTAAGGTATCCATGCGAACCCAATTCGTTGGCACCATGTATTTAGGTAGTCGATCATTTAGATAGGCGATAATTTCGTCCAAGACCAATGCTTTTTCTCCAACTACATAAGCCACCAATTGGGGCTGATCATTGTTGTCTTTTCTGAGCTGAACCACACAACTGTTGACTTTTTCCACTTCACTAATTGCCTGCTCTATCTCTCCCAGCTCAATTCGATAGCCTCTCAGTTTTATCTGATCGTCTTTTCTACCAATAAATTCCAGCTCTCCTTCTACAGACAAACGCGCCAAATCGCCACTGTGATAAAGCTTACCCAAACGAGGATGCCGGACAAATCGCTCCTGCGTCAGCTCTACCCTATTGAGATAACCACGCGCCAACTGAAGGCCGCCCATACAAATCTCTCCAATCACTCCTTGAGGAACTTGATTGCCATCCTCATCCAAAAGATAAATATTCACATTATCAAAGGGCCGACCAATACTTGCTCGGACCTGTCCTTGCTGAACAGGAGAAAGCGAAAGACTAGAGGCAATCGTGTTTTCTGTAGGGCCATATCCATTGTACATCTTGACGCCTTGGCTCATCAGTTTTTTGGCCAGTACCACATCCAATGCCTCCCCTACTGATACTAAAGTTTCCAAATGATGGAGATAGGGCGCTACAAATTGCTGATAAGACGTGGGAAGGGTCGCAAAATCGGTCTCTTCCAATAATGCCCCCATCGCCTCTGCGGATAGAATCGTCCGCTCATCAGGGACTAGCAGCGTACAACCATAAATGAGAGAGACAAAAATCTCATATGCAGCTGCATCAAAACTGATGGAAGCAAATTGTAAGACTTTCTTTCCAGGTCGTAGCCCCATTGGCTCTTCCTGGTTCAGTAGAATATTGGCCAGACTACCGTGTTCTATCAATACACCTTTGGGTTGTCCTGTCGAACCAGAGGTATAAATCACATAGGCTAGATCCTCAGGGTTAGGGGATTGGGCCAGTGGCTTGATGGATTGATCTTTTAGATCAATTTGGTCAATAAAAATGGGGTGAGGTACGCCTATTTGTAGCCAGATGGATTCGAATTGGCGGTGACTCAATACCCAGGGTGCCGCATTATCATTCATCAGATAAGTAATTCGATCAATGGGCAGTTCTGGATCAACAGGAACATAAGCCGCCCCAGCTTTCATAATGGCCAGTGTAGCGACTACTAAATCAACTGATCTTCCCAAACACAACGCGACTAAATCTCCTTTTTTCACCCCTAGATCAATAAGATACTGAGCCAGTTGATTGGCCTGTCGATCCAGCTCCAAAAAGGATACGGCCGTATCTCTAAATCGAACCGCCACTAAATCTGGATGGCTTTTTACCCTTTGCTCAAATAGCTGAATGACGGTTTGTCCAGTTGGGAGGGATTGGCGATTCTCATTAAAAGCCCCCATCAGCTGTGCCAGTTGCGCTTCATCCACCATGGGTATTTCCCCAATGCGTATTTGAGGATTTTGGATAATGGCTTCTAAGATGCGTTCAAAATGATGAACCATCCGCTCAATGGTTTCCCGATGAAACAAATCACGGCAATAGGTAAAGGACAAGGACAATTGCTCATCATCAGTGACCAATAAATGCAGATCAGTTGTTGAGTGAATTAGCTTGGAGGAATCCTGGCGAAGTTCTAGTGCAGATAGGTCAACCTCCTGGCTATCTGGCGTATTATTTAAAACAAATACGGCCTGGAATAAGGGACTGTAACTCATGTCTCTTTGCTCCGCTACCTTAGAGACGATTTGGGCAAAAGGCACCTGTCGATTGCTAAAAGCCGCCAAGGTGGTTTGCTTGACGCGAGTCAGCAAATCCCGAAAACTTGGATTACCACTGAGGTCGCTTCGCAGCGCCAGATTATTGAGAAAAAATCCGATCAACTGCTCTAGTTCCTGCTGACTTCTATTGACGATGGGGGTTCCTACACAAATATCGTATTGCCCCGTGTATCGATAGAGCAAGACCTTAAAGGCCGTAAGCAAAGTCATAAATAACGTGGCCTCTTGCTGCTTGGCTAGATCAGCTAAGGCTCGACTCAATCCCTCACTCAACTGCAACTGCACCCGCGCTCCTCGACTACTTTGGATAGCTGGTCGAGGAAAATCAAGTGGCAGTTGTAAAGTATCAGCACCTTTTAATTGTTTTTCCCACCAGGCCATCTTCTCCGCCAGTAAATGATCATTCAAATACATGCGCTCCCAAATAGCATAATCCGCATACTGCAGTTGTAGCGCGGCCAATATGGCAGGGCGTCTTTCCACTTTTGCTCGATACAATTCCGTCAATTCATTGATTAGGATAGACATAGACCAACCATCAGCTGCAATATGATGGAGGATCATCACCAAGGTATAATCCCTAGCTCCTCTTTCAATTAAATGTACACGAAGCATCGCATCCGCTTCAAGGTCAAAGGGACGACTCAATTCGCGATCTAGCCAGAGCTGCCATTCCTCCTCCGTCTTAAACTGATCACCACTCAAGTGTTGTACCTGCCATTCCCCCAGGGCTTCTATTTTCTGATAAGCAAGACCTTGTCTTTTGAGGTATACGGTGCGCAAAATTTCATGTCTTTGCATGATGGCAGTAAAGGCAGCTTGAAGGGCCTGCACATCGAGCTCTCCCTTTAGTTGGAGAATAGAGGGTATGTGATAAGACAGACTGCCCTCCAATTGATCGACATACCAGATGCGTTCCTGAGCAAAACTCAGCGGGATATAGGGGGGCCTTTGCCGAGGTGCTAATGCTGGAATATCGAGACCATTACCACTTAGTTGTTCGATGTGAGCACTCAGGTCCGCTAGCTTTGGAAATTCAAAAATAGCTTGTAGGCTAATGTCAACTTTCAATTGTTTGCGAACCATCGCTAAGACCCGCATAGCAATCAGCGAGTGGCCCCCCAGGTCGAAAAAGTCATCGGCCAAACCAATGCGTTCGACCTTCATTAAATCCTGCCAAATCTTGGCCAGTGCCAATTCCCATTTGGTACGTGGCGCCTGGTATTGCTTATTGGGCAGTAGTTGGTAATCGGGTTTGGGTAGGGCTTTTAGGTCGATTTTACCACTTGGGGTAGTTGGAAATTGGTTGAGTGGTATCCAAAAACTGGGAATCATATAGGCGGGAAGATGCGCCTTGAGATCGCTTTCTAACCCCTGCTTATCCCATGCCTCATCCGCCACCAGATAGGCGGTCAACTGATTTTCTCCCGCCTGATCTTTTTG
>JBCBDH010000312.1:0-7357 GCA_038529855.1 Bacteroidota bacterium
GAAAAATGGGAAGACCGCGTCTGTTTGGAAGACTACGACCGCTACAAAGGGGTCACGGAACTAATGCCCTATGCCAAAGCGGTCAGTGCCAAGGCAAATGACTTTAGCCCAGCAGGTGATGAAGTCAATATTGACTATATGAAATTGATGAAGATTGTCAAAGAAGCGGGTTACAAAGGCTATGTAGGCATTGAGTATGAAGGCAGTAAGCTAAGCGAGGATGCTGGTATCATGGCCACCAAACTCTTGCTGGAAAAAGTAGGCAAAGCGCTGGGTTAAATCCCCTTTCGAAATACGTCAAAAAAATAATATGAAACGCATTCTAACTGCACTATTGCTGTTGGCACTGGTGGGCGGTGGACTTTACTGGTGGTTGGGTAGCAGCAAAAAAGAAATCAAGGTTCTGGTCTTTTCTAAAACGGAAGGTTTTCGCCATGAGTCTATCGCTGCAGCGCAGCAAGCCATCTTCAAATTGGGACAGCAGCACCAATTCAGTGTTGATACGACAGAAGATGCCACTTATTTCAAAGAAAGCCAACTCAAAAATTATAATGTCGTCATCTTCCTCAATACAACTGGGGATGTCTTAAACGATGCGCAACAGTTGGAATTCAACCGCTTTATACAGGCTGGTGGTGGCTTTGTTGGTATTCATGCAGCTGCGGATACGGAATACGATTGGCCTTGGTATGGTCAGTTAGTGGGTGCTTATTTTAATGGTCATCCAAACAATCCCAATGTCAGAGAGGCGATTATTCAGCGCAAAAATCAAGATCACCCTGCCTCTAAAAGGATACCTCTGGTTTGGCGGCGAAAGGATGAATGGTACAATTATAAACAAATCAATCCATCTATTAAGGTATTGCTCAATCTGGATGAAACGTCCTATGAAGGTGGTACGAATGGCCCCAATCACCCAATTGCCTGGTGCCATGAATTTGATGGTGGACGATCCTTCTATACGGGTTTAGGGCATACTGAAGAAAGCTACCAAGAAGCGGAAATGCTCGACCACCTTTGGGGCGGCATTGACTATGCGGCTGGACCAGGACAGCCTGTCAACTACAATCTATCTACTGTCGCACCAGAGGAAAACCGCTTTGTCAAAACTGTACTGAAAGATCATCTAGACGAGCCTATGGAATTGGAAATACTTCCCAATGGGCACATCCTATTTATCGAAAGAGGGGGCGCCATTAAGGAATATCAGCCCACGACAAAGGAAGTCAAAACGGTTCACGAATTAGCCGTTCACAAAGAACATGAAGATGGCTTATTGGGTATGGCCATTGATCCCAAGTATGCAGATAATCATTGGATTTATTTGTTTTATTCTCCCAAAGGAGAGGTGGCCAAGCAACATGTTTCCCGCTTTGTTTATCAGGATGGCCTATTGGATATGGCTTCTGAAAAAGTCGTATTGGAGATTCCAGTGCAAAGGGAAGAATGCTGTCATTCTGCTGGCTCCCTGGAATTTGGCCCTGAGGGGAATCTATTTATTTCCACTGGCGACAATACCAATCCCCACTTCTCAGATGGCTATAATCCCATCGACGAAAGGGAAGGCCGAGCGCCATTTGATGCCCAAAAGTCATCTGCGAATGCCAATGATTTAAGAGGAAAAATTTTGAGGATTAGCCCACAGGCGGACGGCACTTATACCATTCCCAAAGGCAATCTATTTCCTAAAGGTAGCAGCAAGGGCAAGCCAGAAATCTACATTATGGGTTGTCGCAATCCCTACCGCATCGCTATTGACCAGCACAATGGTTATTTGTATTGGGGAGATATTGGACCAGACGCAGGTGAAGATAGCCTAGGCAGAGGCCCAATGGGTTATGATGAAATCAATCAGGCGCGAGAAGCTGGCTTTTTTGGCTGGCCCTACTTCATTGGTGATAATAAAGCTTATGAAGACTACGATTTTGCCCAACAAGTAGCCCTAAAATCATTTGATCCAACCAAGCCTATTAATGTCTCTCCAAATAATACAGGTATCCAAGAACTCCCCCCTGCCCAACCAGCTATGATTTGGTATCCCTATGGTTCTTCCAAAGAGTTTCCAGCATTGGGCGATGGTGGACGCAATGCAATGGCTGCTGGGGTTTTTTATGCAGCTGATTATCCCAAAAGCGAACAGCGTTTCCCAGACTATTACGATAAAAAATTGTTTGTCTATGACTGGATGCGCGGATGGATTATGGCGGTGACTTTGGATGAAGAACAACAACTGGAACGCATAGAACGCTTTTTACCCAGTATGGAATTCAATAATCCAGTAGACGTCGTCTTTGGTCCCAATGGCGATTTGTACTTGTTGGAGTATGGAACCATTTGGTTTTCTGACAATCCAGATGCTCGACTCGTCCATTTGGAATATGTAGCTGGAAATCGGCAACCACTGGCCCAAATTGCCGCGGATAAACCCATAGGAGCGGCACCGCTAAAAGTGCAGTTTGATGCCACAGCCTCTAAGGATTACGATGGAGATGAGCTGCGTTTTGAATGGTATTTCACTGACACTGCAAAGGTGCAATCAAACGAAGTCCAGCCTAGCTTTACTTTTACTGAGCCTGGAGAATATGAAGTGCGGCTGGTAGTTAATGACCAGCAAGGCGAGTCAGCAAGCTCCTCCCTAAAAATCATGGTGGGGAACGAACCGCCCAATATTGCCTGGAAGATTGACGGCAACCGCAGTTTCTTTTTTGACCAACAAAAGATAGGCTACAGCATTGAGGTGAGCGACGCAGAAGATGGCCAGCTCAACAAAGGCATTCCCCCCGCTGCTGTTGCCCTGTCTATCGACTACCTGGCCAGAGGCAAGGATGCCAATATCATCGCTATGGGGCATCAGCAAATGACGGAAGCCACCCAGTTTATCATTGGTAAAAAGCTAATGGAAGAATCAGACTGTAAAACTTGCCATCAAGAGGCGATCAAATCCGTTGGTCCTTCCTATCAAGCGATTGCCACGAAGTACAAAGAGGATGACAAAGCCGTCAAATACCTCGCCAATCGAATCATCAAAGGCGGTGGTGGTGTATGGGGTCAGATTGTCATGGCCGCTCATCCACAACTCAGCCCTGGCGAAGCGGAACAAATGTCCAAATACATCCTTTCGCTCTCTGGCCAAGTCAATCAATCCCCTGGCCTCCCCTTAAAGGGAAGCTATCCCATGAATCAACATCGACCTGGTGAAAATACAGGTTCCTATATCCTCTCTGCTACCTATACTGATCGAGGGGGAAAGGAGATTGGCCCACTTACCGCCAGAGATATTCTCCATCTCAAACATCCACTCATGGCTAGTACCAGCTATACCTGGATGGAAGGAGCGATGAAGTTTGAAGTCAAAAAGGGGATGGCACCAGGAGTAGAAGAGGATTTTGAAATCGTCATTGGCAGCCCAGCGGGCTATATTGGCTTTGAGCAAATCGACCTTACGGATATCCGCTCCATCAACCTTTTCTATGCTGCTGCGCCCAACTTTTTTGGGGGTGGCCAGATCGAGATTCGCATCGACGCACCAGATGGGCCTGTCATTGGGGACGTCAGTATTGAGCAGGGGCTAACGGATTTTGGTATGAAGGAAGCCTTAGTGAGCTTGAAGGAGACCCAAGGCATGCACGATCTTTATATTTTCTTTAAAGAATCTGCGGAGGAGGGGAAGCCAATCACAGCTTTGATTAATCTGGAATTTAGTCTTTTGGGAGGGGAGGATATTTAGCGAAGGTGGCTGGGGAGACCGCTTGCGCTGAGAGAAGCGAGATCGCGACCTAAAGGCCACTGCGAGACCGCTGCGCTGCGAGCGGAAGTGCGGATCAAAGGGTAAAAGACTTTGTAAGCCTGGTGCTACTACCATGTAATACTGTTTTGTTTAACAAGTGCGGGCTGCCCTATCGGACTGAATTGGCTCAGTCCGATAATCAGCGGGAGAGCCCTTTAAATTATTTTTTATTACACAATACTGCTCTTTGCAGCAGGAAATGGTTTAAGAAGCCAGTGTGCGTTTGTCAGACTTGAAGCCAGCGTGCAACTCTCGGACTGACCCCGCTTTGGCGGAATGAAGCCTACCCGCAACTCTCGGACTGACCCCGCTTTGGCGGGGAGTCAGTCCGAGAGGGCTACCCGCGGCGTAAGAAGCATTGAAAGATAATTTGTATCTTTACTATTGCCCTTCTCACGATCACCAGATCAGTGTTTATTTATTCATTCTTTAAGAAGCCCTATCATGATCAAGATGAAATATGCTGACAGCAGACACAAGCGCTACGAAAAAGTTCCTACAGAAATCTTTGAAAATTCCTTGCAAGCCTCTAAAGCCGTGGCGACAGAGATCGCCCAATTGATTAGAAGTAAAGCTGAAGAGGGGCTGCCCTGTGTTTTGGGCTTGGCAACGGGATCTACGCCTACGACCGTTTATGGAGAATTGGTGCGGATGCATCGAGAAGAAGGACTGAGCTTTCAAAATGTAATCACCTTTAATCTGGACGAGTATTACCCTATGCCGCCTGATGCTTTGCAGAGCTATGTGCGATTTATGAAGGAATACCTTTTTGATCATGTCGATATCTTGCCGCATAATATCCATATTCCTGATGGTACGGTGCCTAAGGATAAGGTTTATGATTATTGCGCTAGTTATGAGCAAAAGATCAAAGAGTTTGGGGGATTGGACTTGCAGATATTGGGGATTGGACGGACTGGACACATTGGGTTTAATGAACCAGGATCAGGGGATAATTCGACCACTCGTTTGATTACCTTGGATCACATTACCATCGTAGATGCGGCTAGTGATTTTTTTGGAGAAGAAAATGTCCCCCACAAAGCCATTACTATGGGCGTGGGTACCATCCTTTCCGCCAAGCGCGTGATTTTGATGGCTTGGGGAGAAGGGAAGGCGCAGATTATCAAGGAAGCAGTTGAAGGAGAGATTAGCGACTCTGTGCCAGCGACTTATTTGCAAAAGCATTCTAATACCGCCTTTATTCTTGACCCTGCCTCCTCTGCCAAACTGACTCGCGTCAACACGCCTTGGCTGGTCGGCGAATGCCAGTGGGATTTTAAATTGATCAAAAAGGCGGTGATTTGGCTTAGTCTAAAGCTCTCCAAACCCATTCTCAAACTCACCAATCGCGACTACAGCGATAATGGAATGGGTGATTTGGTGACCGAATACGATACGGCCTATAACATCAACCTCAAAATATTTAATAATCTACAAAGAGCCATCACTGGCTGGCCTGGCGGTAAGCCCAATGCAGATGATACCCATCGCCCTGAACGCGCTCGCCCCGCTCGCAAACGCGCCATCATCTTTAGCCCTCACCCCGACGATGATGTTATCTCGATGGGGGGTACTTTTATTCGATTACACGATCAAGGACATGAGGTGCATGTGGCCTACCAGACCTCTGGTAATATTGCCGTATTTGATGACGATGTGGTGCGTTTTGCTGACTTTGTCAATGACTATCACGAAGTCTTTGGCTTGCAACAGGAGATCACGCGCATGCTGTTTTCCTCCACTCGGGAAACCCTAAAGAATAAAAAACCTGGAGAGGTAGACTCACCAGAGGTACAACGCATTAAAGGCATCATTCGCAGAGGGGAGGCAAAGGCGGGCTGTCGCTATGTAGGTATTAAGGATGAGCAAATTCACTTTCTCGATATGCCTTTTTACGAAACGGGGCTGGTTAAAAAGAAGCCTTTAAGTGATGATGATGTCCAGATTGTTGTCGACTTGCTCAATCGCGTAAAACCCCATCAGATTTTTGCAGCTGGTGACTTATCAGACCCACATGGTACGCATCGCGTTTGTTTGGATGCCATTTTCCAGGCTTTGGAAGCTTGTAAAGAAGAGCGTTGGATCAAGGATTGCTATGTATGGCTTTACAGGGGCGCATGGCAGGAGTGGGACATCGACGATATTGATATGGCGGTGCCCATTAGTCCAGAAGAATTGCTGCGGAAGCGGCGGGCCATTTTCAAACACCAATCGCAAAAAGACCGTCCCCTCTTCCCTGGGCATGACTCTCGCGAATTTTGGCAGCGAGCAGAGGCGCGGAATAAGGCGACTGCCCAGACATTTGACGAATTGGGCTTTGCAGAGTATGAAGCCATGGAGGCTTTCAAACGATATTTCTTTTAATCCCAGATAAACTGTCGTTTGGGATTGGCGCGGTCGATTTTTTCTGGGCCACTATCTTTGTAGATGACTCCTACATCTCGACGATCAAAATATAAGACCTTGATCTCCGTGCGGCGATTATACTGATGCGCTTCTTCAGAGCAGTCCACTTGATTGGCACACTGGTTGCGCAATTGCTGCTCTCCATAGCCTTTGGCTACCAAACGACGACGGTCGATGCCTTGGGAAGCGATGTAGCGAACTGCTTCCTCCGCTCTTTTTTGAGACAGGGCCTCATTGTATTGATTGGTGCCGCGAGCATCAGTATGCGAATTGAGTTCGATGAGCAAGCTGGGGAAGCGACGCATTAGATCTGCGACGCGATCCAATTCGCGAGCAGCGCCAGAGCGAATATAGGATTGATCAAAATCGTAATATATATTGTCTAATTCGATAATGGCACCTGTGGTGATGGGTATTTGATTGTAGGTGGGTAGGCCATTGACGAAGGGATAACCAGAATTGGAATGATTAGCTGGATTTGAATTGGGTGCTTCGTTTGGATAGGGATTGGTTCCTGGAGGTGAATTGGGGATATAGTTCAGAGTTAATTCTGGTTCTAGGCTGGGCATTAATTCCAGGCTTACTTTTAGTACCTCTCCTTTTTCACACTTCCCATTCAGGGTATTTTCTCGCTTGGTATCTCGGGTAAAATAGGCTTTATGCCCGCTGATGATGAAGTCACAGCCACAGGCCAAACAGGGAAAGAAGAATTGTCCTTCTTCATCAGTAACTAGTTTGCTTTGTTCCCCTGTACATTGATTGAGCAATTCGACAGTGGCATTGGGAATGCGGTTTCCATATTTCTTATTGAGTACAACGCCTTCCATATTCAGGCAATTGGCTTTTTCGAGTGGAATACAGATTTCTAGGTCCTGTTCTAGATTGATATTTCGGGTACTAAAGACCTTTTCACCCATCCGATAGGCATTCTTTTTAGCGACAAAGAGGTATTCCCTTTTGGGTTTGAGCATGATTTCAAAACTGCCGTTTTGGCTTGTCGTATAGCGACGTTCAGTCCCTTGCCCCTGACGGATGTTCTCCTCTTCGCGTTTTAGGCTGATCTTAAATTCATCTCTATTTTCCGTGGGAATTAGTTTAATGACATAGTCTTCTTCAATATTGGAAAGGGATTGCCCCATTGGGCTTTCAATAATAGAAACA
>JBCBDH010000313.1:0-7356 GCA_038529855.1 Bacteroidota bacterium
AGCTGGTGGACGAAAAGCTCTTGCCCTTCCTCGACTTTGAACTGTTGACCAGCTATGTTTACGATTGCGAACATGTTGGATAATTTACTTAGTTTGAAAAATGATGGGCAAAGATACAATTCTACTGCTAGTTGTACAAGTTATAATCCCTATTATTTTTCGTTCGGATACTGCTATAACGACCCTCAAAATGAATCTCATATCTAATTCACTACCAAGCCACTATTAAATATTTGTTAATGGTCTTATAAGAGACAAAAGGCAAGTAGAGGGAGGGGAAATAACCACTTTAAACAGTGTATATGCGTGACTGGCTTAGATTAAATCCCGAAGTGTAATCTTTTTCTTGATGCGTTTTCGCCCGCGTTTGATGATTAGGGTCACGGTTTTACCTGATCTGCCCTGCAATTTTCGCGTGATCAAATCTAGATTCAAAAAACCGGAAGGAATCCAGTTGAGTCGAATAATGCGATCATCTTTGCGGATATCAATTTGCTCCGCGGGCGAACCTTTAACAACATCGCTCACAATAAAATCGGATAAACGGGCACCTGTTGCGATCAAAACCAAACCACTTTTATCGTATTTGAAGCCTTTGTTGTAGTTTTTTCGGGCTTTGAGGTAGAGCTTTTCGTGGATATAATCGATCACTACAGTAAATCTGCTCATAATGATATTACCGATAATCCCATTGCGTGGAACCAAATTTCTAGAGCTATCTCCAGGGCTGGAAAGTTCTTGAAAACTGGTGACAATATTGTCGAATGAAAATTGTTCTTCCCCTAGCTCTAAACGTCCAATACGGCCCAAGAAACCTTCTAAAAATCCACCTAGCCCTCTGCCTATATTTCCGGGAATGACCCTCTCGGGAAGCTGTAGGGTGCTGTCTGTATCATTGTGTAGCAGAAGATTGAGGCTAGCACCAGAGTCGAGCAGCAATTTAACGGGGACTTGGGTCTGATTTTGCAATTCGACATTGGCTTGGATATAGGGCTTATTGCGCTCTATGCTTATGGGCAATTCTTGGAATTTTTGGGGTGGATTAAAGGAATTGGGATGAATAAAGCTGATGACCTTCTTCTGATAATTGATGCGAACGACAAAGCGTTTGAAGATATTGGCTCCTAGAATGCCATGCACAAGCACACCAGTGTAAGCTTCAAAATCGAAATAATCCTCTCCCAATACCAAAATATCAAGATTGGACATACTCAGCTCTCCCATTTTCAGATGAACATTTCTAGTGAGATAAGCGACGAGTTCGGTCCGTAAATCTGCTCCCAATAATTTAAATGCACGATCGTACTTCATTCCGACTGCCTCGGCAATTTCTTTTTTGGCCAGAATGGTGTGCTCCGCTCCAGTATCAAAAATAAATTTTAAAGGAAGCCTTTTGTCAAAGACCAAATCAATGATGATGAAATTATTGTGAAACTCAAAAGGAATATCCACCCTTTTACGCTGTTGGAGCGGATGGTACAAATTCCTTTGAGCCTCGCTCTCAAAGATGCTTAATACAGTGAAAATCAACAGCAAGAAAAGTCTCATACGGTACAAAAGCCGATTGATGAATTGGGAAAAGTGAGGTATTGAGCCGAAATTAGCCATTAAATTTTAAAGGTCTACTAAAAAAATTGACAATTATATCTATATTTGGTTCTCAAATCTCGCAAACTACAGCCAATCTGGAAACCTAATAATATTCTGTTAAAGCCTTACAGAATGTCTTACTTATTAAGTTTTTTTGGATTTTTCAGCCTTATTTTGGACTTTTACAAATGCTCAATCTCAACACGGTAAGTGTTGATTACTGAGACAGAAAGGGTATAAAACATTTAAGTACGGGTGAAAATGATCAATTCATCCCAGCCTGATAACAAACTTTAAGTACAAACCAACTAATCCCGAAAGCTTTCCCGTGAATTTATCCGGATAGTACAGCAATTGTCTTGCTGATCTACTGTCTATGCTATGCAACATTGTGATTAAAACCAGAATACCTTTTTTTAATTAAACCTGAATAGTGTATGAAACTTAAAATTGACTTTATTAAGAAGTTTACCCTAATGCTTGCCTTGTTGGCATTGGCCAATATCGCCTGGGCACAGAATACCGTCTCTGGTACTGTGACTGATGCAGAAAATGGGGAACCTCTTATTGGGGCAACAGTAGTAGTGGTAGGTACTACAACCGGTACGATTACTGATTTTGATGGAAAATTTACCATCAATGTCCCCGAAGGTGCTACTCAATTGGAATTTTCCTATACGGGTTATTCCAACATGACGGTTGACCTGGGTGCTGACGCTGTTGTCAACGTCGAAATGAGCGCTGGAACTCTTCTTGACGAGGTTGTCGTCGTTGGTTATGGTACGGTTAAAAAGTCCGACCTGACTGGTTCTGTAACCTCTGTTAAGGCAGAGGATTTTAACAAAGGGGTGGTCACCGCACCTGATCAACTGATTCAGGGTAAAGTTGCGGGTGTACAGATCGTAGGAGCTAGTGGTGCTCCTGGAGCTGAATCTACCATTCGCGTAAGGGGTTCTTCTTCGGTAAGAACGGGTAACCAGCCGCTGTTTGTAGTGGATGGAATTCCACTGGACGGTCGTTCTGTAAAGCCAAATACCGATATTGGAGGTGGTCTGAACAATACGCCTGGTATTAACCCACTATCTTTTATCAATCCCAATGATATTGCCTCTATCGAAGTTTTGAAAGATGCTTCTGCTACGGCCATCTATGGTTCTCGTGGTGCCAATGGGGTAATCATCGTAACGACTAAAAAAGGAACATCTGGCGATCCTACCATCGACGTAAATGTCTCTGCTGGTGTGAGTTCTATCCTCAATAGCGTAGATGTTTTGAACGGGGATGAGTATCGCGCTGCTCTGCAAAGCGAAGGCGTAGCTAATCCTGATTTGGGAGACTTTGGCGACGATGTGGATGCTTTTGACGAAATCTTGCGGACTGGTTCTTCTCAGAACTATGATGTGGCTATCGGTGGAGGTAATGCACGTGGTAATTATCGCGTTTCTGCCAGTTATCTCAACCAACAAGGTATTATCAAGGAAACAGGTTTGAAGAAGTATACTGCTAATCTGAGAGGTTCTTACAAGTTTTTCAACAATGATCGCGTAAGGGTCGATGTTGGGATATTGGCTACCCACACTGATCAGCAGTCTGCACCAATTACCAATGATGCAGGTTTCGTTGGTAGTTTGATTGGTATGGCATTACAGTGGAATCCCACTCGCGCCCTCTTCAATTCAGATGGTAGTTTCGATTTGACAGAAAGTAACTCTACTATTAACCCTTTAGCTATGCTAGAGGCTTATGATGATAGAACCAATATTACGCGTATCCTGGCCAGTATTGCTCCAACGGTTAATCTCGCAGAAGGATTGGATTACAAATTCCTTTTCAGTATCGACCAGGGACAAGGCGTTCGCGATTTGAGCATCAACTCTTTCATCAACCTTGATGACATTCAGGGTAGAGGTTTGGCTGTTTATGGCAATAATCGCCTAACAACACAGCAGTTTACCCATACCTTGAGCTATAATAGAGGTATTGCAGAAGGTATTGATTTGGGAGCTGTAGTTGGTTATGAATACCAGAAGTACAGAAACCGCGGAATCTCTGTTCAAGCTAGAGACTTCCTAACGGATAATGTAGACTACAACAATTTCTTCCAAAACTCTTCTCAAGTTAGCCGTGATGTTCGTTCCTTCGAAGATCCTACTAATGAATTGCAGTCTTTCTTTGGACGTGCCAACATCAATATCAATGATAAATACTTGATCACAGGTACTTTCAGAGCGGACGGTTCTAGCAAGTTTGGAGAAAACAACAGATATGGTTATTTCCCATCTGCAGCAGTTGCTTGGAACTTGGTAAGCGAAGGCTTCTTACCTGATGCGGTAGACAATTTGAAACTCCGTGTTGGTTGGGGGGTAACGGGTAACCAGGAATTCCCTGCTGGTTCTGCTCAGGAAAGATGGGGATTTGACCCTGACAACAATGGTAACTTCCGTTTGGAGAATGTAGCTAACCCAGATTTGAAATGGGAAACTTCTTCTACTATCAATGTTGGTATTGACTTTGGATTCCTAGATTACAAAATCACAGGTTCTATTGATTATTTCAACAAAACTACGGAAGATTTGTTATTCCAATTGGAGGCGATTCAGCCGGCTCCAGCAACTAATTTATGGGTAAATCTACCTGGTCAAGTAAGAAACTCTGGTCTTGAATTGGCCTTGAATACCTTCTTAGTAGATAATGAGAATGTATCTTGGCAGTTTGGTATCAACGGTGCTTTCCTAAGCAATGAGTTGGAAGACTATGTTGGGCCTCCCGTTGAGACAGGTGGAATTAATGGACAAGGACTTTCTGGTGTTAGAGCACAGCGTTTGGCCAATGGACAGCCACTTTACGTTTTCCTCATCAGAAACTTTGAAGGATTTGACGAAAGTGGAAATGCCATTTATGCCAATGACAGTGAACTACAATTTGTAGGTGATCCTAACCCAGATGTATTGTTGGGGATCACCTCTAGTGTGAATTTTGGTGACTTTGACTTTGGCATCAATTTTAATGGTGCTTTTGGCCACCAGATCTACAATAATACGGCTAACGCTATTTTGGTAAAGGGTAACCTTGGTACCAGAAATACAACTCCTGATGTAGTAGGAAATGGTGAGAGTACAGCCAATCCAAATGCTGCTTCTTCTCGCTACCTCGAAGATGGCGACTATCTGAGATTGACCAATGCGACATTTGGCTATAATGTAGGAAGTGTCGGAAATTGGGCAAAAAACATTCGTTTGTACGTAACAGGTCAAAACCTGCTGTTGTTTACTAATTATACTGGGTTTGATCCAGAGGTGAATACCAACAAAGAAATTGATGGTGTACCTTCTTTTGGTATCGAGTATACGCCATATCCAACAGCACGTAACATCATATTTGGTGCAAGCGTATCATTCTAAATAGTTAGATCATTGAAAAAAAATTAAATTAAAAGAATTATGAAGATGTATAAGTTATCCTCATTCTTCCTTTTAGCACTACTCCTGATTAGTATCAGCGCTTGTTCTGATCTAGAGGAGACGCTCAATGAAGATTTGACAGCAGAAGAGGCTCAGATCTTGCTCGACGGAACAGATGTCGATGCACTGATCCTAACTGCTTATGAAAGTATGTTTTCTCCTTTCCAGGATCAGGCCAGATATTTTTGCTTGCAAGAGCACACCTCTGATGAAGTGATTGGGCCAACCCGTGGGCCAGACTGGGATGATAATGGTATTTGGAGAGTACTCCACAATCACTCTTGGGATGCCGACCACCTCTATGTGGGAGATACCTTTAATGAATTACTTCAAGGGGTATTTAATGCAACCAACATCCTAAATTTTGATCCTTCTCCAGAACAAGGAGCGGAAGCTCGTTTCTTGAGAGCCTTCTTTATGTATTGTGTAAGTGACACTTGGGGGCAGGTTCCTGTAAGGGAGCCAGGAGAAGATTTGCTGAACGCACCTCGCGTATTGAAGGGATCAGAAGCGAATGATTTCATCATCAGTGAATTGGAAGAAATCATGCCTAACTTGCCTGATGGTAAGCCAGACGCAGCTGGTCGTGCTACTAAGGAAGCTGCTAAAGCGCTTTTGATGAAAGCTTACATCAATAGAGGCGTCTATGCAGACAGAGCTCGTCCTTCTTTTGACAATGCTGATATGGACAAAGTGATTCAGTATGCTGATGAGATTACGGCAAATGGCAGCTATTCTTTGGCTGACAATTACTATGACAATTTTGCTATCAACAACGGTGAAGTTTCTCCAGAATTGATCTTCACTTCCAAAAATACAGGTGGTGAGCGCGGAGGAAACGTTCGTTCAAGATGGTACATGACCCTCCACTACAACCAAAATCCAAGTGGATGGAATGGCTTCTGTACGATTGCTGACTTTTATGACAAGTTTACTGATGATAATGATACTAGAAAGTCTGGTGAAATTCCGCTTCAGATCGACAGCTCTGGTATCAAGATGGGCTTCCTAGAAGGCCAGCAGGTAGATCAAGATGGCAATGACATTCTCGACAGAAAAGGTAATCCATTATCTTACACAAGAGAGGTGGCCATTCAGGAAAGTGGCAACAACTTAGAAGTAACAGGTGTTCGCGCCATCAAATACCAAATTGACTACGAAAGTGGTGATCTTGCTGACAATGACTTTGTGATTTATCGCTATGCAGATGTCTTGCTGATGAAGGCAGAGGCACTTATGAGAAAAGGCGATAATGGAGCTGCTTTAGCCATTGTTAATGAAATTCGTGCTAAGCGCGGAGCTGCTGAACTGACTTCTCTTGATGAGCAAGCGATGCTTGATGAGCGTGGTTTTGAGCTTTGGTGGGAAGGTCACAGAAGACAGGATTTGATCCGCTTTGGTAAGTTCTTGGATGCTTGGAATGAGAAGCCAGAGTCTGGTGCAGAAAGATTGGTATTCCCAATTCCAAATGCAGCCCTTGCGGTAAATCCAAACTTGGAGCAAAATCCTGGCTATTAATTAGCTTGGTGATTTAATAGAACTGATGTTCCTAGATCTATTCTAGTTACTCAATGATACATGGAAAGGTCATTCTGCGGAATGGCCTTTCTTATGTTCAGCCCTTGCTGATTAATCTTTTAGCCCAATACTTATTATGAGAAAGATAATTCTTATCGGACTGGTCCTGCTGGCGTTGGGTGCTTGTCAGCAAAGTCAGCAAATGCCTCGCTTCTCGCTAATGGATGCCCAGCGAACTGGTATTGACTTTACTAATGAAGTAGTCAATAAAGAAGATTTCAACATCTTTAGCTATCGCAATTTTTACAATGGTGGTGGGGTCGGTATAGGCGATATCAATAAGGACGGCCTAGTCGATGTATTCCTGACTTCCAATCAGGGGCCCAACAAGCTTTATCTCAACAAAGGCAATTGGACCTTTGAGGACATCTCTGCACAGGCGGGTATTGAAGAAGCCAATAAATGGAGTACAGGGGTGGCAATGGTAGACCTTAACGCTGATGGTTGGTTGGATATTTATGTTTGTAATGCGGGTTATGTAAAAGGTCTTGGTCAAGAGAATGCCCTATTCATCAATAATGGCGATTTGACTTTTACGGAGGCAGCTGCGGATTATGGTTTGAATGATAATGGCTATACGACCCATGCTGCATTTTTTGACTACGATTTGGACGGTGACCTGGATGTGTATCTGCTCAACAATAGCTTTATCCCCGTTAATACCCTTAATTACAGTCAAAAAATGCAGCATGGGTCGTATAGCCATTATCATTCAAACCATAATCCG
>JBCBDH010000314.1:0-7330 GCA_038529855.1 Bacteroidota bacterium
CTGGCGCGTTCGTCCCTATGGCGAATACCACACTTGTACTTCCTTTTCAGATCGCGGCAATTTCAAAACCTCCTCTGTAGTCAGCACAATAGATTTGGACAGCGATAAAAGCTGGACCATCCAGCCCAATCCCTTACCTTATGGCCAGTCGCTTTTGATCAATATTAAAAGCACAATACCTTTTGAGGGAGACATCCAGGTATACGATGTGACGGGACATCAACTATTTAATAGTAGTCGCTATGCCTTCAATGCAGGTGATACGCAAGTGGAACTGAATCTCCCAGACCTTAGCCCTGGAGTTTATGTGATGACTTTGGAAAGTGAAAATGGGATTTTGAACAAGAAATTAGTGATCACTGGACAATAGCAATCAGCTTGTTGTTTTGTGTTAATTTTAATCAAAGGAATTCCTTGAGGTAGTTTATCAATGTCCCTCTTCTTCCAATCCCGCCTCTATTCTCAACTGCTTAGTCGTCTTTCGACTCCCATCATGGCTCCAACCTGGAGGACCAAATAAATAACCCACTGCCTGTCGCCAATCTTTGGCCTTCCACACATCCTGAAATAAATCTCCCCATTCGTGAAAAGCGATCCGCACGGGATTGTAGGTGTTGATGTTTTTGGTTAAGCCATAAACTGGGCGTTCTTCCTCTTCAGTAAAAGTCCCAAATAGACGGTCCCAGATAATCAAGACGCCAGCGTGATTGCGATCCAGGTATTTAATATCTGACCCGTGATGAACGCGATGATGAGAGGGTGTATTAAAGATCAATTCGATGGGGTAGGGGAGCTTTCCAATAGCTTCCGTATGAATCCAAAATTGATAGAGCAAGCTGATGGATTGCATGGTCATGATCATTAAAGGATGAAAACCCACAAGCGGTAACCAAAGCCAGAAGACAAAGGAACCGCTGACTTGCCCAGTCCAGGTCTGACGTAGGGCCGTGCCCAAATTGTATCTTTGAGAGGAGTGATGCACCACATGCGAAGCCCAAAAATAGCGGCTATTATGGCTGGTGCGATGAAACCAATAATAACTAATGTCCTCTGCAAAAAACAAAATTACCCATACCCACCAGGCATGCCCCAAGTCAAAAAGGCGAAAGGAATAAACCAAAGTATAGGCGCCAAAAACCAAACCCTTAGCAAACAAATTGATCAGGACATTACCAATACCCATCGACAAACTACTGGCCGTATCTTTGGCCTCGTAAAGATCGCGACGGTCATAAGCAGAGAAGATGGCTTCTGTGACCATCAGGATAATAAATGCGGGGATGGCAAAGTGAATAAGGTTGGGCATAAGTCTTAAATCTATCCTTCAAAAATAAGGATTTTTTGGGATTCTTGCCTGGCTTATTTAGGGCTTAGCTGTAGCTTCAAAGCGCCTCATCTGACAAAAATCAATAATTTTTGAAAGCCATTTTAACAAATTGCTAAATGTGTCTTTTCAATGGCTGATCTAATTTGAAAAGCTTCAAAAAAAAGCTACTTTTGCCCCATTGTCAAAATAAATAAAATTTGAGACTAATATGAATTTGCACGAATATCAGGGAAAGCAATTATTGAAAAGCTTTGGTGTAAAAATTCAGGAAGGAATCGTCGCAACAACTGTTGCTGAAGCCGAATCTGCTTTCAAACAACTTCAGGAAGATACTGGAACAGAGTTTGCCGTCGTCAAGGCGCAAATTCACGCTGGTGGTCGCGGTAAAGGCGGTGGAGTGAAGTTGGTCAAAAGTGCAGAAGAACTCAAAGAAACGGCCGATAATATCCTGGGGATGATGCTCAAAACACCCCAAACCCCTGGTGGCTTGAACGGACCTGGTAAATTGGTGCGTAAAGTACTGGTGGCAGAAGATGCTTATGCCCCTGATTTCGATGCCTGCAAAGAATACTATGTTTCCATCCTCATGGATCGCGAGCGCAAATGCAATGTCGTGATCTACTCTACAGAAGGAGGAATGGACATCGAACAAGTAGCGGAAGAAACTCCACATCTCGTTCACAAAGAATACATCGACCCCAATCTTGGATTGCAAGGTTTCCAAATGCGCAAGATTGCCTTTAATCTTGGATTGAGTGGAAAGGCTTTTAAGGAAATGACCAAATTTATCTCTTCGCTGTATACGGCCTTTGTAAAAAGCGATGCCAGCTTGTTTGAGATTAATCCTTGTTTAAAGACTGGTGACGATCGCATTATTGCGGTGGATTGTAAAGTAAGCTTGGATGAAAACGCGCTTTTCCGTCACCCTGACTTAGCAGAGATGCGCGATACAGACGAGGAAGACCCAACAGAAGTAGAGGCCAAGAGCCACGGGCTCAATTTTGTCAACCTCGATGGTAATGTAGGTTGTATGGTGAATGGAGCAGGTTTGGCGATGGCGACAATGGACATCATCAAATTATCTGGTGGTGAGCCTGCGAACTTCCTGGATGTTGGAGGAACGGCTGATGCAGAGCGCGTAGAAAAGGCATTTCGCATCATCCTTCGCGATGAGCGCGTAAAGGCCATCCTGATCAATATTTTTGGTGGGATTGTTCGCTGTGATCGAGTCGCTCAAGGAGTGGTTGATGCCTATCGCAATATGGGAGATATCAATGTACCCATCATCGTTCGTTTGCAGGGAACTAATGCAGACATCGCCAAGAAGATCATTGACGAATCTGGCTTGGAAGTACACTCTGCCATTTTGCTTCAAGAGGCGGCTGATTTGGTAAAGAGCGTACTGGATAACTAGTGTTAGACGAATACCTTGGGCTTTTGCCCCTTAAAATGCGGCTGGATAAATGACTTATCCAGCCGCATTTTTTTTGCTCATCTCCTTGATAATCAAGTATATAATTTCCTTTAATACCAGTGATTTGTGACAGGAATTAATTGGCATAAAAATTGGTCTTCTTGAATTGGCTGTCACAAAAGGTAAATATATTTTACCGCATCATATGTATTTTACCCCGACCGCTAAATATTCACTTTTCCTATTTCCAAAGCGATCTACTGTAAGATCAACGCATTATAGTTGATGGATATCGCTGCTATCTTAAGACTAGCTCATAAATAACGAATAGACTACAATAATGGCAAACAAAAAGATGAAGCTAGCCCTTCTGGCTAGGACTGGATTCCATTGTCCAAATGTAAATCCGTACATTGTATTCCCTGAAAACGCTATTACTCGATGTATTTTCTTGCTTCTGCTTACGTTGATGCCCGCTGCTATTTGGGCAGAGGGCTCCAAACAATTAATGCCTGCCAACACAGATAGTGTCTCGCTCTATTGCAATGGCGGCAGCTATTACAATTTTGCTCGCTATGATGGTACAGATGATCAAAGATTATACATCCACATTGAAGATTCCCTTAATGAACTCATTTATTTGGGATTTCGACAACCGCATTCTGATACCCATTATCCCCTAAATTCCAGAATTAGTGGCTATTTCCGAATAAAGTCACCAGATGGCTCAGTCGTCTATGGTCCACAACTAATCAATGGCACAACGGAAAACCTGACCACCTGGCAACAAGTCCAAAATGGTCCCAATGCACTTCGCGGCGATGGAGCAGGCTATGATGCTTTTACCTTTGATCCCAAAAGTCAAAATCTGCCCTCTGGCGATTATTACATCGAATTCAATATTGACGCGAATACCTATAATAGCGGTCTGTTACTATTTGAGTACTTCGATATTACAGTTGCTACCAAAGGCACATCAGGAGCGGCCATCGAAGGTCGGGTATATGCTAAGAATTGGGCTTTGATGAATCCTTCTATCGACAAACCAAGTAGCACCTACTCCTGGTTTGATCGCCCATTTAATGGGGCCTTTTTCGTCTATACCAATGAGGGCTATGTCTCTAGAGTAGATTTTTCTGGTTCAGGTTTTCAACCAGCTGCCTTTAATATCTCTTACAACTCAACAGGTACGAGTACGACAGGTGATATTATCGAAGACCGTAAATCACTGGAAAACACTTTGGCTAATACACCAGAATATCCTGTCTTCTTAAATGATCCAGATCCCACCGTATACCCTTCTGGCACCTTTGGAGAAATGCTAACAGATTCTATAGAATTGATTGGTTGTGCCACTACAGGCTATTGGTTTAAAATAACCGTAACTGAGACGGGATTGATCGAAATCCTTCTAGATCAAAATCAAGGAGTGGGGAGCGTAGGCATCTATACCCCAGGAACGGCAGACCGCTTACTCGCCCTCGACGTTCAAGATCAAAGCAATGATAACACTCCAGACACGCTAACGCGCTATGTCCCCTGGGATGGTTTGGATGGATTGGGCAATACAGTAAGTGTGGTCACCCCTGTGGCGACCAATATTACCTTTTCACAAGGCATTTATCACATTCCAATTTATGATGCGGAATACAACCTCAACGGCTTTTCCGCAAGCATCGTCCGCCCACTACCTCCCCCCACCTACACTATGGGCTTTTACTACGATGACAGCAATATATCTGAAGCCTCTGGAACAGGCTCTCCACAATTTGATACAGATGGTTGTACACCACCTTGCCATACCTGGAATGACCCCGATTTTGGAAATATCAATACCATCAATACTTATTGGTTTGCCAAACAAGAGTTTAGTGCCAATAGCTTAAGCCCCAATAATGACTGTGGTACGGATACAGATGGCGATGGCCGTCCAGATTTGGTAGATATTGATGTAGATAATGATGGAATTCCCAATAGCTACGAAGCTTGTGGAAACAGTCTCCCCCCTGCTAATGCCCAAATTACGATTCGGATTCAGCTGGATCAATTCTCTGGTGAAACCAGTTGGACCTTGACCAACAGCAATGGAAGCTCCGTAGCTAATGCCGCCTACACCAATGCCAATGCTAATCAACTGGTCTCCTCTAATTATACGGGCTCTATTGATAATTACACCTTTACTATTAGCGATGCTTATGGAGATGGGATTAATAGTGGCTTTGGTGTGGGCTATTACGAAATCTTAATAGATGGTGTCACTGTAATAGGGGGGTCAGCGTCAGGAAATGGCTCTTTTGGTGCCTCTGCAGCTGAGACCTTTGCTTCCCTCCCGCTTTTCCATTGCACACCAAGCATGCAAAATCCATTGGCGGATAATGATTTTGACGGTGTACCAGATTACAAGGACAGTGATTTTTGTACCCTCAATACACTAGGCATTTGTACTTACATGGATTTGGACAATGATGGTATTCCTGCTTTTCTCGATTTGGATAGTGATAATGATGGCATTCCAGATATTGTTGAGGCTGGAGGCACGGACACCAATAATGATGGCCAAGTCGAATATGCGACCCCTGGCAATCCCGCCACCATGGCCGATAGCGATAATGATGGTCTTGTCAATACTTTTGATCTAGGAACTATTTCAAGCATAAGTTACCCAGATACGGATGGTGATGGCATTCGCGATCCCTATGATCTGGATAGCGACAACGATGGTATGGCTGATTTGGTAGAAAGCTATGGAGTGGATACCAATGGCAATGGTCAAGTGGATACGATGACCGATCCTGGCACTGGTGATACTGATGACAATGGCTGGGCTGATGCCACCGAAGCCAGTCCTCTCGTCAATCAGTCCACTACAGATAATACCATTGACTTTGACGGCGATAATCTTGCTAACCATTTGGATATAGATAGCGATAATGATGGCATCATTGATCTCATCGAAAGTAATGGTCAAGACAATGACCTCAATGGCCAGGCTGATGACGGAACCAATGTCTTCACGGATAGCAATAACGATGGTTGGGAAGATAATTATGATGCTGGTCGCCTCAGCACCAGTGCCGATGGAGGAGATAATAATAGCATCCCTGATTACGCGACTGGCCTGGGCAATCCTGATTATGATGGTGATGGCCAGCCCAACTATCTGGATATCGACGCGGATGACGATGGAATTGTGGATAATACAGAAGCCCAATCAACCATTGGCTATACCGCCCCAAATACTGGTGGAACACCAGATAGCGATGGTGATGGCCTGAACAATAACTACGATACAATCAATGGATTTGGTGGCCCTGGCCTAGATCCAGTCAATACAGATGGTCTGGCTGATGGAGCGGACTATGTTGACCTGGACACAGATCAAGACGGTGAGACGGATCGCATAGAGGGGCATGATACGAATGGGGACGGTGTCGTGAATGGTACGGATACCCCTGTGGCCGATAGCGGTTTACCCATTGGAGCGGATGCGGATAATGATGGTCTTTTAGGAGGATACGATAATAATGATTCCAGTATTGATCCCACCAATGGCAATTTGCAGGGGAGCAGCCATGCCAATGTAGATGTACCAGCTTCTTTGGAGCGCGACTGGAGGGAGCTGTCGGATTTGGATATTGATGATGATGGGATTCCCAATAGCGAAGAAGATGGAGCTACGGGTTATGACCCAATTGCGGATGAGGATGGAGATGGCCTACTCAATTATCTGGACGATGCTGATGCGACGGTGGGTTTTCCCAGTTTTACAGATAGTAATAATGATGGCATCAACGACGCTTTTGATACGGATGTCGATGGGATTCCAGATTATATTGATTTAGATGCAGACAATGACGGCATCCCAGATTTGGTAGAAGCTGGAGGAACGGACAGTGATAATAATGGTATTACTGATGTACTCACAGATACGGATGGTGATGGCTTGGTTGATCTTTACGACAATAATGATACAGACGGCCCAACAGGCTCTGGTGCTGATCCAAGTACGCCTTCTAGCTCCGTGCTAACCGATCCTGATATGAATGGAACCACGGATGGCCCTGATACAGATAGCGATGGCATCTACGATTGGGTGGATCTGGACAGTGATAATGACGGTATTGCCGATTTGGTAGAAGTAGGAGGCATAGACACCAATGGAGATGGAAAAATAGACAGCATGACCAATCCCACTACAGGCGACACAGACTTTAATGGTTGGGCAGATAGTGTAGAAGCCAGCCCCTTGGTTGATCAGCGCTGGTATTAGCATCTGCCCCATCAGCTGTCGTGCTAATGGTTCCCGCATCGTAATTGTCCTCCCAGCCATCGCCATTGGAATCAGTGCGTGTTCCTGCCAGACTACCATCGTCGGCCAAACCATCATTATTTCCATCACTAGCTCCTGACTCTCTAACATCAGTGATGCCATCATTATCCGCATCCAGGTCGAGGTGATTGGGATAAGTATCTCCATCAAAATCAATGGCATTATCACTTAAGCGCTGATCAACCAATGGAGATGGAAAAATAGACAGCATGACCAATCCCACTACAGGCGACACAGACTTTAATGGTTGGGCAGATAG
>JBCBDH010000315.1:0-7319 GCA_038529855.1 Bacteroidota bacterium
CTCTTGTTTTTAAACTCGATATTGACCCACTACTATGACGATTTTTGATAAGATCCAAGAGCTTAGGGGACTGGCCTTGATGTCTAAACACGAACAATTGGTTACGGGCATCATCAATGCCATCAACGAACGGATTTTGGTCCAGGGCAATATGCTTCCTTCTGTCAATGTCATGGTCCGAGAGGTGGGTTTTGCCCGAAAGACGATCGTCAAGGCTTATGAAGAGCTCAAGGAAAGGGGCATCATTGAGTCCAAAAATCGCCTGGGTTACTTCATCACCAATGTGGCTACCGATCAAAGGGTAAAGGTAGCCGTATTATTGTATGCTTTCCACACCTTCCAGGAAATTTTTTACAATAAATTTAGAGAACAATTAGGAGAAAATATCCAACTGGATATTTATTTCCACCACAATAATATTGAGGTTTTTGAGACCATACTCAACAACATCAAACGCCGCTATGCTATGTACGTCGTTGCGCCCATTCACGGCCAAAGGACCAGGGAGCTTCTGGGCAGCATTCCCCCCAATAAGCTATTGATTGTCGATCGCTTCGAAAATTTAGGACCCGAGTATTCTTACATCTCCCAGGAATTTGAACAGTCGACCTATAAAATCTTATCCCAACTCAAGGAAAGTATTGAGCGCTTTGATGAATTGATCTTGTTTTTCAAAGAAAATACCGATTACCCCCTTGGTGCAAAAAAGGCATTCGAGCGCTTTATTAATGACCATCAAATAAATGGCCACATTCAGACTGAATATGTCAAAGGAAGCCTGGAAAAGGGAAAGGTTTATTTCACAATTGGAGATACCGATCTGTGGAAGATACTCAAAGATGCAATGGATGCAGGTATCGAAATAGGAGAGGATATTGGCATTCTTTCTCATAATGATACGCCAGTCAAAGAGATTGTATGTGGAGGAATTACGACCTATTACTCAGACTTTGAGGCTATGGGTATCAAGGCGGCCAGTTATGTATTGGAAAAAGATAAGATACAGGAGATTCTCACTATGCAATTATCAAGAAGGAAGTCTTTATAGTCTACATTAAATAAGCTTTGTCGATCCATTAACAATTTCAAAAAATTAATTATGATCAAACAATCTACTCTCCATTTTTCAGAGGGTTTTTGGCAAAAGTGGTCGAATCGAGCCTTGCCATTTAAAGCTCGTTCATGGCTTCCCCTTTTGCTGCTTTTTCCACTCTCTACCCTATTGGGCCAATCCACCATCACAGGTAATGTTCAAGATGAGGAAGGCGAATTACTCATTGGGGTAAACGTACTAGTCGATGGAACCAATGTGGGAACAACGACTGATTTCGATGGCAATTTTAACATTAGTGCTGAGGGAGATCAGGTCTTGGTTTTTTCCTACATCGGTTACAAAACGATCTCCGTTCCCATCAATAATCAAACATCGCTTACGGTGGTGATGGCCAGTGATGCAGAAGTACTAGATGAAGTGGTTGTCGTCGGGTATGGAACTCAAAGAAAAGTTGATTTAACTGGTGCCGTTGGGTCTATTAACTCTGAACAAATTACCAAAACACCCATCCTGACTGCCGACCAGGCACTTCGCGGCCGACTGTCAGGGGTGCAGCTCTCCAATCGCTCTGGCGCGCCTGGCGCACCGATCAATGTCCGCATTCGCGGTGTCGGTACAACGGGGAATAACCAACCGCTCTGGGTTATTGATGGGGTTCCCATTGTGCAAACCACCAATATCACGGTCAATACTGCTGCCAATACAGAAAGTAATCCACTGGTGGGTATTAATCCATCAGACATCGAGTCAATTGATGTATTGAAGGATGCTTCTGCTGCTGCGATCTATGGAGCGCGAGCGGCCAATGGGGTCATCATTGTAACAACTAAGCGAGGAAAGGAGGGAAGGACTAGCCTGACCTATGATGGCTACTTCGGTGTCCAGTCCGTAAGACAAACATTGGACGTACTAGATGTTGATCAGTACATTGGACTGCAAAACGAACTCAACCAAGAACGAGCTACACCACTTGATTTTAGTGGTTTTGCTGGCCGCCCCTTTGTCGATTGGCAGGATGCGATTTACGATAATGCCTCCATGCAAAGTCATAATCTAAGTGCAAGTGGCGGAACGGAGAAAATCAACTTCAATATTGGGGCTGGTTATTTCAAACAAGATGGTATTGAAATCGCTACAGGTTTTGAGCGCTATTCTTTTAAAGCCAATTCTGATATTCAAGTAGGTAAGCGTTTTAAAGTTGGTGAATCTATGAATATTAGTTTTACTGATCGTCTCGTTCAGTCAGAGCCTGGTCGTGCACCTGTATTGCCTGCTGCTCAAAATGCACCTTATACCCCTGTATTTGATGACAATGGTGATTTCACAGTCATTAGCGCAGAAAATGCTGGTCCAGCAGCTGGTTCTACTAATCAGATCGTCGGGGTCAATGATTTGTCGGTCAATGAAACGCGGGTGATCACGCGCCGTATCCTTGGAAGTATTTATGGGGAATTGGAATTACTGGATGGTTTGAAATTCAGAACCACAGCTGGTTTAGATTACTCCGTTGGACAAGGTAGCTGGTTTAATGGTATTTATGATTTGGGAGGAGCTACGGGAAATAATGCTTCCATCCTTCAGGTGGTCTCTAAGCCCACGGAGTTGACGACTAATATTGCCAACACCTTGACTTACACCGCTTCCTTTAATAAAGTTGATTTAGTTGTATTACTGGGGCATGAGGAGACTAATTTTGAGTTTGACCGTTTGCGTGGCCAAGGCCGTGGTTTCCTCAATCCCAGTGTAACCCTTGTAAGTACAGCAGCCACTTCAGCTGTTGGACAAGAGGCAGATCATTGGGCATTAAGAGGTTATCTGGGCCGTATCAATTTGACTTTTGACAGAAAGTATCTATTGACCATCAATGGTCGTTTGGATGAAACTTCTCGCTTTTCTAGTAGCAATCGCTCCGATTTCTTCCCCTCTGTTTCTGCAGGTTGGCGGGTGAGTGAGGAAGATTTTCTTAAGAATAATGACATCATTGACGAGCTAAAGGTTCGCGCTGCCTGGGGACAATCAGGCAACCAATTTACAGGGACCAACTTTGCTTATTTGAGTACACTGGGGCTGACTTCTCTTTATGTATTGGGTAGCGGTCAGACCATTGAAGCTGCTCCCGCGCCATTTGTCTTTGCCAATCCCAATTTGGGCTGGGAAGTCAGTACGCAATCTGGGGTAGGGGTTGATGTTCGCCTTTATGAAGGAAAGATTGATTTTAGTGTGGATTATTTCCGCAAAGAAACTTCTGACATTCTCGTTGGTCTACCCATATCTGCGGTTTCAGGTTTTCTGCTACCACCAGATGTCAATTCGGGAGAAGTGGTCAACCAAGGGATTGAATTCTCTGGTTTATACCGCGACCGTGTAGGTGATTTTAATTACAGCATTGCTGCAAACTTCACTTCCGTAGATAATGAAGTCACTTCTTTAGGAGAAAATCCTATTCCTATCGTCACAGGTTATTTTGGTGCGCAGACCCACCGAACTACCGTAGGCTTCCCTATCGGTCATTTCTACGGTTATCAAACTGATGGCATTTATCAAAATCAGGCGGAAGTTGACGCTGCGCTACCCGATGATTCTGGAACGCCTTCTCCTGGCGATATTCGCTTTGTAGATGTCGATGGAAATGGTCGGATCACGCCAGAGGATCGCACCTTCCTCGGAAGTGCTATTCCTGATTTCTTCTTTGGTTTAAACCTGGGCGCTGATTACAAAGGGTTTGATTTCTCTATCTTTATGCAAGGGGCTACAGGACTAAAAGTATTCAATAATGTAAGAGCGCAGATGGAGTCCATGAATGGTACGGTCAATCAATTTGCGACGGTTGCAGATCGTTGGACAGGCGATGGCACCAGCAATGACATGCCAAGAGCAACGGTCAATGATCCAAATGGTAATAATCGTTTTTCTGATCGTTGGGTAGAAGATGCCAACTACATGCGTTTGCAGAATATCCAAATTGGCTATACCTTATCGCCAGCGCAGGTAGAAGCCATTGGCAAAGGATTTTTCCAAAGCGCCCGTTTATTTGTTTCTATTGATAACCTCGCAACCTTTACACCCTATACAGGTTTGGACCCAGAAGTTACCCGTGGATTTAGCTTCCAGAAAGGCGAAATGCCCTTGGCTTCTGGTCAGGATGACGGTTTTACCCCAGCACCTCGAATTTTCCAAATCGGTGGACGAGTAACTTTCTAATTCAATTTGATTGAATTTTAAAATTTAAAGAAACGTCATGAAAAAATATTTCTTCATACTCCTGATGGGATTCGGAACGGGTTTGTTCTTCTCGGCCTGCAATGACCTTGAACTACAGCCACTGGATGCCATCACTGAAGAGGCTTTTTATAAAACAGCCTCTGACTTTAAAGGAGCCATCCTTGCCTCTTACTCTTCGATGCAGAGCCTCAATGGAACCAGTACGGAAAACCTAGGGGAGTGCGCTGAATGGTGGAAAGTGGTTATGATGACTTCTGACGAAGCGACCTTCGATCCCGCACAGGTGGGAAGTTGTGCGACCAATATCAATATGGATAATCTAAACTTTATCCCAACGGATGTCGCTTTCCAATCCATTTTTACCCACCTCTATCAAGGGATTTTCCGTGCCAATCTGGTCATGGATAAATTAGCGGCTGAAAACGAACTCACGGCTGAGGAAAAGGCGCTTTTTGAAGCAGAAGCCAAATTCCTTCGTGGCTGGTTCCATTTTCAGTCTTATCGCATCTGGGGTGGCGAGGCACCATTGGCCCTAGAAACACGTCGCGACCTCACTGATATTGCACTGCCCAATTCTACAGCAGAAGACTTTGTCACCGCTATGGTCGACGATTTTACGGCTGCGGCTGCGGGTTTACCAGAAGCTTGGGACGATGCCAATTTGGGTAGAGCCACAGCCTGGGCTGCCAAAGCTTATTTGGGTAAAATGCATCTTTATGCCAAAGACTATGGCGCTGCCTACAATTCCTTTAAAGATGTCTACGACAATGGGCCTTATCAGTTGATGCCCAATTATGCTGATAACTTTGCCATTGATCAGGAAAATAACATGGAGTCCATTTTTGAACTTCAGTATGCCTCCAATTCTGATGACAATGGTTGGGTATTGGATGATAACCACTCTGAAAATTTCAAAGCTTCCCAAGGCTGGATGCGCTCTTGGTGGCAAGATGCAGGCAATGGTGCGCCAGGTGGTGGACTTGGTATTTACGTACCTACCCCAGAATTGATTGCTGCCTATGAAGATGGCGATCCCCGTAAAGAGGAGACCATCTACAGCGGTGGCGAAACCTATTTTGGCTCAGGTGGGGTGACGGCTGATTACGAGGAAGCTTGGTCGCCTACGGGCTCCAACTTTAAAAAATACAGAGGCGTCAATACCACTAAATTTGTACCAGTCAATTATGCCATCGACTATAATAATGATCGCATGATGCGTTTTGCTGATGTCATTTTGATGTATGCAGAATCCATGATCGAAGGCGGTGGTGGTTCGCTTTCTGAAGCAGCAGGATTGATCAATGAGGTACGGGCACGAAGTTTTCCTGATGGAGCGCCCGTGGATGGCAGTCTTTCTCAGTCTGACATGCGAGATGCGCTGATTAAAGAGCGTCAGGTAGAGTTGGCCTTTGAGGGACATCGCTTTTTCGACATTGTTCGTTGGGGCATTGCGGCAGATGTATTTAATGCTCAGGGCAAGACCTTTCAGCCCTTTGGGGCTTCCGCAACTTTCCCATTGCCACAGTCGGAAATTGACCGCAGTGGGGGTAAGTTGACACAGGTGAGATAGTTCAGCTTTCCCTAGTCATGTCAATAGGGAGACGAGCTAGAACACACTATTTGGCCAATAAAAGCCATATCATTTTGGATGGGACATTTGTCGCTCTTTAAAGGAGCAAATAGAAATGATTCCATTTTTTTGGGAAGTCGATAAAGTTATTTTTCTTTATCGACTTTCTTTGATTAGATTAAAGCGGAGGATCATCCGATTGACTTAAAAGATGATTTATGAGAAAGCACCACCTGGGAATATTATTGTGCAGTCTTTTACTAGCGGCCGCCTGCCAAAAACCACAGGAGGCGCCACTCTTCCAATTGCTTTCGCCCGAACAAACTGGGGTTCACTTTTCCAATACCCTCAATAATTCTGATTCCTTAATTGCGCTTAGTTTTGAGTATTTATTCAATGGGAGTGGGGTAGCGGTAGCTGACTTTGATCAAAATGGCTGGCCCGATTTGTTTTTTACGGCTTGTATGGAAAAAAGTCAATTGTATTTTAATCAGGGCAATATGCAGTTTGAGGAGGGGAGCGAAGCGGCTCAGATTAATACGGCGGGTAAATGGGCGAGCGGAGCGACCGCAGTGGACATCAATCAGGATGGATGGATGGATATTTACATCAGTGTAGGTGGCTTGTCGACGGAGCGAGCGAAGCGAAGCAATTTATTGTTCATCAATCAAGGCAAACAAGCTAATGGGCAAATTCGCTTTGAGGAAAAAGCAGCAGCTTATGGTTTAGATGATTCCGCCTACAGCATCAATGCCGCCTTTTTTGATTATGATCGAGATGGTGATTTGGATCTATACCAATTAACAACAGAATTAGATCCCTATAATTGGACGGAATTTCGCCCGCGGCGACTAAATGGCGAAGCGCCCAATACCGATCGACTTTACCGTAATAATGGTCCCAATGAACAAGGGCAAATTACCTTTAGCGATGTCTCTAGAGCAGCAGGTATTCTCATCGAAGGCTATGGACTGGGAATGGGCATCTGTGATTTGAATGAGGACCAATGGCCCGATCTCTACATCGCCAACGATTTTCTAAGCAATGACATCCTCTACATCAATAATGGCGACGGCACTTTTACTGATCGAATCGACGATTACCTCGACCACACGAGCCGCAATGGAATGGGTACGGATTTGTACGATTATAATAATGATGGTTTGACGGATATTTTTGTTTTGGACATGCTACCCAAAAGCAATGCCCGCCAAAAGTCGATGTTTGGTTTTTTTAATTACGACAAATTTCAACTAGGGCTGGAAAGAGATTATCAGCCACAATACGCTCGCAATACCCTACAGCACAATAATGGCAATGGCAGTTTTAGCGAAATTGGCCAATTGGCGGGTATCGATCAAACGGATTGGAGCTGGACCAGCCTATTTGCCGATTTTGACAATGATGGTTGGTCGGATATCCTCATTACCAATGGCTATCGGCAAGACATCACCAATATGGATTTTGCCACCT
>JBCBDH010000316.1:0-7308 GCA_038529855.1 Bacteroidota bacterium
TCGATGTCGATTGTAGTACTCCAGCATCAAGTTGAGTTTGTTTTCGATAAAGAAAGCTTCCAGCGCTTCATTCATCTTGTCCAAATCCGTCAAATCCTCTTTGCGTTTGACCCAATCCAGTGAGAGTTTTTTATCCTGAAGTTGATAGCGGTAGTAAGACGTAGACCAATCCTTTTTGCCCGCATTGAGTTCCTTTTGCGATTGCTTGATTTGTCTTTTTAGATTGTCAGTCAACTTATTTTTTCGATAGTAGTTGAGCAACAATTCATTTTTGATATAGGGGGCCTCTATCAGCTCCTTGTAAGCAATAAAATTATTGATCACAGCCGTCAGCCTACTCTTGGTATGATTCCATTCTCGACGAGCTGAATCCTTTGCTAAATGACTAAAAAACGCTTGATTCACCCGCTTCTCCAAACGATCTTCGCTAAAGTTTCTGGACGTATTAAACTCTTCCAGAATCACATCCAATACTTGACTATCTCTAGCCACAAGGCCCATGCTCCCCAATTGAATAAATGGGTAAAGCTGACGCATATCTCTCCGTCTGAGGCTTCGTAATAAGGCAAAAAAACGACTATGCTTCTCCATCACAATCCAAAAAAAATTCAAAAATACATTGATTTTGCAGGTTTTAGAACATAGCCTTAGTAGTTCTTAATCTAATGAAAATCAGTAGATTAATCATTTTATTATCAACTTATAGCGGGAGAAAATCCATGATTCTGGCCGATTTTTGTCCACGTGCAAATCTAGTTTCCTCCCCACAAAGTACTTACATTTAAAATTAGTATTAAAGTAAGAACAAGCTGGTGCGTTGAGTTTTATTGCACGTCTGTTATCTTCGCTAAAGGCTTGTTCTTTTTTACTTTAAAGAACTATTCAAAGACGACCAATCCTTAAAGACATTTGAGCGAAAAATAAATCTTGCTCGTTTTTTGAGTCATCCAGAGGCTGCTCCTAGTCATTTGATGTTTATTGGAGCCCTTGGACGCGCTGACAAGCGACTTGGCCTTTAGCACTTCACTGTCGCTAAGAAAGGTTTTTTATCTACCAAATCCAATAAATAACTAAGATAAATCACTGCTTTATCTCTTTAGCGCTATGGGCTAAGGCAGGTTTTGCTGTGCAAAGAATAAAACCAAGAATGGAACGATACTTTAACTTCATCGCAAGGGAGGCGAGTATTTATCAGCAATGGGAAAGGTCTGGTGCTTTCCAATTTGATACAACAAGCGATGCCGCTTTTTTCCCTATTTGTATGCCCCCAGGGCCAATGCAGCGTCAAATAAAACTGACGCAGTATCTCAATTACGTGGTGATGGATTTACTTGGACGCTATCATAGGATGCAGGGAAAACGCGTCTTATTATTGCCAGGAAAGAATATGGCGGGTATAGAAATGCAGCGTCTTTTTGAAGATTTGGTTTTGGCGCAGGGGGAAAATCTTGCGGCAATGGGTCAAGCAGAAGCCCAAGAACAATATTTTGCCTTTGGCATACAAAGTAGTCAAGCCATTCGCACCCAGGAAAAGGCCATTGGATTATCCGCTAATTGGGAACAGGAAATTTTCACCCTAGACCCCAAGATCAAACAAATCATCAAAAGCACTTTTACAGCGCTACACAAGGCGGGATTGATCACTTACCAATCGCTGCCCTACTCGCAAAATGGAAAAAGCAAACAGCTATTTGCCTATCTCCAAATCGATCATCCCAAACATTCGCTCAAACAAAGGGCTTTGCAACTCATTGAGTCTGGTGACATCAATATTTACCCTGCCCAACTAAAGACAAGTTTGATTAAATGCCTGAGCCATCATCCCCATTGGTGCATCTCTAGTCCAGCTACCCAAGGGCAAAAACTCCCCTTGTGGCAACATGCAATAAGCGAGCAATTAAGTATACAGCCCCCTGAGCCCAAGGAGTCACATTGGAAAGCCATAGCCAATACTATCCATCCCGATTTTTACACGGCGCACTGGCCCTTCTTTGCGCTAAGGAATAAGGAACAAGAAGCAATTAAGATCAGGAATTTTCTTCCCAATCAGACGATGATTATAGGAATGGATAAAGGCCAGTATGTCGCCTGTCAAATGTTGCTATTGGCAGCCTTCCATTTTGATCGTAGCCCTTGGAAAAACATCTACTTTACAGGAAAAATATTGGCACCAAAACCCAAAATTCACTTTCGATCTAAAATTCAGTCCTCTAGCCCAATCGAGCTGATCGACCAATACGGAACGGATGCCCTACGTCTTGGGCTGATCCTCAGCTGCCGACCAGGAAGGAACATCCAGCTAAAGGTAGAGCGGATTCGTAGCTGTAGCAATTTTGTCAATAAAATTTGGAATGCCGCCAGATGGGCCAAGCGACAATTGGAGCAGTATCCACAATCAGCTTCTTCTGATAATCTGCTCATTCAACAAGCGACATCGCATTGGATACTTCAAGAAATGCATCAATTGACACAGTCCATCAGCAAGCAATTAGATCAATATCAAATGGCCTCCGTAGCAAGGCATTTACAGTATTTCAGTCGCCATACTTTCTGCAATTGGTATTTGGAGTTTTGCAAAATCAACTTTCAGCAGCCCAAGCCAAAAGTGGAAGAAAATCGTCTTGTACTTCGTCTCGCACTGAGCCAATTACTCTGTTTGCTTCATCCATTTATTCCCTTTGTAACAGAAGAGATTTTTCAGCAAATCCCCTGTCTTGCTTCCCATCAAAAATTGCTTATCCTTCAGCAATGGAATCAACAAGTCCCTACTAATTCATCTACCTCATTAGAGATTTCATCCATTCTCCCCATCATCAAATCCATCCGTTCTATTCGTGCCCAACTTAAAATAGCTCCAAAGACCCTTATTCATATACACATTGACCACCCCTGGTCTGAGGAAGGACAAAGACTCATCGAGCAAATGACCCAAACCCAGATGATCAATAAGGCGAAGCTTTTTCAAAAAGATTACCTCCTCCTCCCCTGTCGCCAAAACTGCATCTATCTAGCGATCTCGCCTGAGGCTCATTATAATAAATGGCTAAGCCAAAAGAGTCAGCTCTTGGAAAAAACCCTTCAAAAAATAGAACAGCAACTTGGTAATGCGCACTTCCTCCAATACAGCACAATGGAAAGGTTTGACCAATTAAAGAAAGCCTACTGGCAAAAACGAAGTCATTTACTTCTACTCCAAAAAGAGTACGACAGAATACGATAAAGCACCCTTGGTTGCTATCTTCTGCCAGCTTATCCTTTTACATCTTTGGATAAGTTCTTTTTCAAAATTTAAAAAATCAATTATCTTCATTCGATATCTCTTTTAGGATATTGCCCTAAAAAAGAAGGATCAATGCTGATTTGACAACTTTAAATCAAAACAAAACGATGAAAAATATTTTACTTACTGGAGGTAGTGGAATGGTTGGAGGCATTATTCTACGCGAGGCCCTTCAGTCTGATGAAGTGGGTCGAGTCACCAGTATAGGACGGAAACCACTGGGTGTTCAGCACGAAAAACTCATGGAGGTCATCCACAGCGATTTTATGGACTACCGTAAGATCATGGATTACTTCAAGGATCAAGACGCAGCCCTGTTTTGCATTGGGGCCTACACTGGACAGGTGTCTGATGAGCTGTTTAAACGCATTACGCTGGATTTTGTAAAAGTCTTTGCGGATGCGCTTCACACCCATAGTCCAAAGGCCACATTTTGTCTACTCAGCGGAAACGGAGCGGATCAAAGCGAGAAAAGTTTTATCTCCTTTGCTCGCTACAAAGGCATGGCAGAAAACTATTTGATTGCAAAGGAATTTGAGGAATTGTACTTGTTTCGTCCTGCCTATATCTATCCTGTCGAAAAGAGAAAGGAGCCCAATCTGACTTATCGCATTTCTCGAAGCTTATATCCTTTAATCAAAGCAATTTATCCGCAGGGAGCGATCACTTCAGAGCGACTGGCCAAGGCCATGTTGCAAGCAGCCTTGACTGGAGCCAAGCAAATGGTATTGGAGAATGAGGATATCAAGGAGCTGGCTTAATCGCTAGGCGCTCACTGCCTTTCGATCAGGACGATTGAGCAGGGTGAATTCATATATTTTTCTAGCTGAGGATTTTTCTATAAAAAATTGATCGACAGTCCCGTTTCCATACAGCTCAAGAACGATATTATGAACGTGATTACTCATCATAGGACGTTTGTAATTGTAGGCTAATTCCAGATTTACCTTGGCATATTTTTTAGATAGATGGTCAGCGTATGCATTCCTTTGTGGGACGATTTTACCTTCCACGTGTAAATCATAGCCAAAGGCTTTATTGGGTTCTATGGCCTTGACAAAGACATCAGCTACCGCATAGCCATTGTATTGAAATTCAACTAATAACTTTAGGGAAACTTCATCACCAATCAAGTTTTCGTATTTATTGATGACTTCAAAAGTCATTTTTTGATAGGTCCCTTTTGAGCTGTAGGGTCTAGCATTTCCTTGCTCTGAAGGATGGTATCTACCCATCATTTTTTCAAAGGCCCAGGTAACGTCTCCATCCATCGAAGCAATATCTTTCAATACTTTTGCCCCATTCCAAATCCCCTGTAAAACTTTAGCATTCTTTTGTTTTGCATAAGGTCTACGGTGGGATGTAGAAAGACTTTTACTTCTTAAAGGGCCGTACTTAATGGATTTGTTATCTAATTCTTGAAAGCGATTCATATCAATGTGATTTTGTGAGGGGGCGGTGAATGATTTAATCTTGATTGGGGTTTGTCGCTGGCTCGGTTGTATTGGGTGGATTCGTGACTGGTGCTGGCTCAGTTGATTGGCTTGGTACTTCAGGGGGTGTCATCTTATTCAAATCTTCTAAAAAAGCCGTTGTTCCCAAGGTCTGGTGTTGGGGAGTAAGTGTTTGACTATTGGAGGATTGCTCCTGATTCCAGGCTTTATCAAAAGCATCAAAGCGATTTTCTAAATCTATTGATCCCAAATCGTAGCTTGTCGCCAATTCCATGCTTTGCGCTATCTTATCAAAGATTTTATGTTCATTTTTTTTCTTTTCCATCAGCTCATCAAAAGAAGAGCGTTTTTGCGTTTCCTTATTTTTCATGGGACTAGCAGCGGGCTTGGTCTCCAACACTGGATTCGGTTTTTCTTTGGCAGCAAGGATGGCTTTTAGGTCTTCTGCAAAAGCTTCGTTAGCCTCTTTTGGGGGGCTTGCTGGCTTTGCTTGAGCAGTGACCGTAGGAGTAGGATGTGGAGAACTGCTTGGAGCAGCTTTCTTGGCTTTAGGAACGAGCCTTTCCTTTGGGACTTTGGAAGTAGGAGCTTCCGTCTGGTCAAATGGCTCAACCGTATATTCCAATTCCTCCGCAAAGATGGCGCGATCTCCATGGGATAAAGCAGCTACTTGAATGGCTTCCGTTAGATGACTCAGCTCAATGGCTTTTCCATGATCGTAATGTTGGGCAGCTATGCGCTGGGCCGTACTTTTTGGCTCAATGGCTTGTACTTTTCGTTCCTCTTTTCTTTTTCCATTTTTAGGTGGAACTGCTTCCATCAAACGCAGGAGTCCTCTTTTTTTTCTCATCTTATAGGGGATTATTGATGTTTATTTTAAATACGGTAAATGGGTCGAGTGCAATGATTAATTCATTTTGGGAAGAGCGCACTTGTTTTGCTTCCACTTTTAAATTCAATTGTCGTTTATCAAAGGCTAATATTTCCACCAACTGATCATTAAAAATCGCTACGGGAACATAGGTCTTATCGACCGCTAAATTTTTTCCTTCGACCAAGAGATTGACCTGGCCCTGGCTTTTACTAAAACTGGCTTTACTGACCTGCGGCGGAAATTGACTTCGTCTCGCTTTTTGCAATAAACCCGCCAGATGTTTATAGCTTACTTTTTGATGACTCGCTTTTTCCAAATCAACATTTTTGCGTTCTATCTCTGCCAGGTCTTTGACTGAAGTCACTCCTATTTTACGGAGATTGCTTTTGGTATCTTCGTCAATTTCCTCAATCACCTCCAGGGAAAGATCATCTTTAGAAATGGGTTCCTTTGTCGTTTTTCTAATTTGCTGATCCGTTATCGAACCCAGTTGAATGGCAATCTTGGAAGCCCCCGTCTGTCCTGGGCGAGCCGTAACAAACTGTACTTTTCTCCCATCAAAACTGGGAAACAACTGCATCTCTAAATTGAGGTCTTTTACGGCATAGGTCAATGGTTTATTGATGGCTTTCACGGCCAGCGTTTCTCGCGCCTTATCCAACTCCACGATAAGCGAGTCTAAAAAAGTCTCTAAATTCCAGGATTGGTTATTCATTTGAATCACTGATTTCAGAAGGCTTTTGGGCGACCAGGCCAATCCGAATTTGATGAAAAACGGGATTGAAGGAAGTAGATACATCATACAAAGGCGTCACCGCTCCCAGCTCCACCTTGCCCTCCTCATTCACTACAATATCTAACTCTACTGGCAATTCCAATCGAGCCGACTCAATCTCCATCCGAACGCGCTCCTTTTCAAATACCTCATTCATCTGCCCTTCCCAATCGGAAAGTTCCTCAATCATCTCAGACAATGGCAGAAAGGCTTCATCAATTAAGCGAGCCATGCGTCTTATTTTTTGATTCCAGTGCAGCAGGTACCAAGGCCACCTTTTGATCAAACAATACTTTTTGACCATCCAGCAAAATCCCTTTCTCCTCCATAGCCCTGGAAGTCGATTCGCTCAAATCAGGAAATAAATGTTGTTTTTCCATTAGCTTGATTTAGTACCGATGAAATGAATATGAACGGGTCTTGGAAAAAGAACCGTTTGGCTTTCAAAAGCTGTCACTTGTCCATGTGCATTCACCGATCTTGGTTTTTGCAAAATAATTTTTTGTAAGCGGACTTCTGGATAAGCCCAGAGCGTTCCCGTGTCTCCACTCCTACCCTTAAAAGCCAGTTTAGTTCGAGCCACTTGATTGTAGTAGGGAAGTAGTTTTGGCGTTTGTAGCGCTTCCAAGACTTTGCTGTTTAGAGCAGGTTGAGCGAGCAGTGGAAGTAGCTGATTCAAAGCGGACAGAGAAAGATCTAAACCGCTTTTAAGCTTGGCCACTATTCTTCGTCGGTCGGGTTCCTTTGGGCCTTTGGCATTGTCTTCTTCAATTTTTTGAACGCTTTCCAATCTAGTAATGGCCGCTTCTTCTAAATCAAGGGCATAGAAATACTTGAGGTCAAAATCGAGATTCCAGCGTTTACTTTTGGAAAAACCACCTTCCCATATCTTGTGCCAATAAGACCGATATTTGACCAGATCATT
>JBCBDH010000317.1:0-7305 GCA_038529855.1 Bacteroidota bacterium
CATTCCCCCATCGGGGCTTATAACCATCGCGAATTCGGTAGTAATCCGACACGATGTCACCTTGCTGCTCGAGATTTAAAGCGAGGGAAAGACTTTCTGGCTTTTAATCTCGAGCAGCAAGGTGACATCGTGTCGGATTACTACCGAATTCGCGATGGTTATAAGCCCCGATGGGGGAATGGTAAACGACAGGATTTACCTGTTTATCAGTCCTTTATCGACCAGCTTCAATCTGGCTGGTAGTCCTTGGCAACGGTTGAGGATATGGATTGAAAAGACGGTTATATTAGCTGTTAAGCAAGTGGGAGAGCTGGTCTTTTATCGCTTCCTAATCAAGGTCTTACAGCTAGGGATTTAGGACTGTTGTGAATTGGTAAAACTGGCTTTTTATTGTATGTTTGCAATGGATGCTAATAGAAAATCAATTCTTTAGCACCCGCTGATTCACCAACATCAAACTAATGGAACCCACCGGTAATGATTCGATATTACACGAAAGGAAATGGACAACTCAAGGAGTTGGAGGAGCCGGTTTCTTCCTGCTGGATTAATATTTCTCCGCCTTTTACACAAGAGGAATTGGAGGATGTTTCTCAGCGTTTTGATGTCCCGCTTGACTTCCTTACGGACTCATTGGATATTGACGAACGCTCTCGTTATGAGCGCGAAGAAGAGGTGCGCCTCATCGTCGTCAATACCCCTATACTCAATGCTGCTGATCGGGAAAATGAAGCTTTCTACATCACTATCCCTGTGGGAATTATCCTGACCATAGAACATATCATTACGATTACCTCTTATGACAATCCAGTATTGCAGTTGTTTTTGGATAATAAGGTGAAAAATTTTAATCCACTAGATGAGCAGCGTTTTGTGCTGCAGATCATGGAGCAAAATGTATATCGCTTCCTGACTTGTCTGAAGAAACTCAATCTCAAGCGCAATTTGATCGAGCAGGAGTTGTACGATTCCAGTCGAAACAAAGAGCTCAAGCAACTATTGAGTATAGAAAAAAGCTTGGTTTACTTCGTGAACACCCTAAGTTCAAACGAACTATTGAAAATGAAGATGAAGCGCACTGATTTTTTGCAGTTGCGCAATGATGAAGACAAGGTCGACTTGTTTGAAGACATCATCATCGACAATAGCCAGGCCCTGGAAATGGCCAATGTATATACCAATATCCTCAATGGGACGATGGAAGCTTATGCATCGATCATTTCCAATAATCTCAACATGGTGATTCAACGCCTAACGCTGATTACCATCGTTTTGATGGTGCCTACCCTGGTTGCTAGCTTTTATGGGATGAATGTCCAACTGCCACTGGCCGAGTCTAGCTATGCCGTCTATATCATTATGGTTATTTCCATCCTCTTTAGTCTGTTGCTGGTTTGGTGGTTTCGGAGGAAACGCTTGTTTTAACTTCTGGCTGATAGTCAGCTTAAAACGAATGTTTTTTTCGCTAATTTCCTTGATTTGCTTAAACTTGTTCCGATCCTTGTATAGTAAGTTATCCACATTGTGGAAAACTTGTTAACAATTTCATAGTATTGTAAATCAATTATTTAGCTTAGTTATCCACATAGTGTTAGTAATTTTGAAGGGGAAAAACTTGTCTTTTAGTTAATTTAGTGTCATCAAATGAGAAACGACTTTGAGATAATCAAAAATACTTGTTTTACCACCACTTAAGGGCACATAAGAAGGGAATCATTTCCATTTCTATCAATAATTTTAAAAAGAGCATGGCTGTGAAATGAAGTTTCACGCCCTATTCGCGTCTTGAGCGAAGAGCTACACATAGAGGCATCGGACCCTAGTGTCCTTTAATTACATCCTCCATTTTATTTAAACATCTAAAAGAAATTAATGTAATATGAGTGCAGTTGAACCAATTTTGCAGGAGAACCCCAACCGCTTTGTTCTCTTCCCGATTCAACACGATGATATATGGGCTTGGTACAAAAAGTCAGAAGCTAGCTTTTGGACTGCGGAAGAAATTGATTTGTCTCAGGATTTGACCGACTGGGAAAAAATGAATGACGGAGAGCGTCACTTCATCAAACACGTACTCGCCTTTTTCGCTGCTAGCGATGGCATCGTCAATGAGAACTTGGCGGAAAACTTCGTTAGCGAGGTACAATACACAGAAGCTAAATTTTTCTATGGTTTTCAGATTATGATGGAAAACATCCACTCTGAGACCTATTCCCTACTGATTGACACCTACATTAAAGATCCCAAGGAGAAAGACTTTCTATTCAATGCTATCGAAAACCTCGATTGTGTAAAGAAAAAGGCCAATTGGGCCCTTCGCTGGATTGAAAATGGTTCTTTCGCCGAACGTCTGATTGCATTTGCTGCTGTAGAGGGTATCTTTTTCTCTGGTTCTTTCTGCTCTATCTTCTGGTTGAAGAAGCGGGGTTTGATGCCAGGGCTATCCTTTTCCAATGAACTGATTTCTAGAGATGAAGGTATGCACTGTGATTTTGCCTGCCTACTTTACAATGATCATGTCGTACACAAACTACCCAAAGAAACGATCCGCGAAGTAATTACAGATGCCGTCAACATTGAAAAGGAATTCGTAACGGATTCCCTGCCAGTTAATCTGATTGGTATGAACGCTGATTTGATGTGTCAGTACATCGAATTTGTGGCCGATCGCTTATTGGCTTCACTGGGTAATGAGAAAATTTATAATGTAGAGAACCCATTCCCCTGGATGGAAATGATCTCTATGCAAGGAAAAACTAACTTCTTTGAGAAGCGGGTTGGCGACTACCAGAAATCTGGCGTTATGGCCAATCGCGAACAACAGGTCTTCTCCCTCGACGAGGACTTCTAAACACCATGAAACACGTTTTAGAATCATCAATAGTAGAGAAAACCCACAAAGAAAATTATCTAACAAACTCTTTTAAATGATTCATCCATTATGCAAGTAATTAAGAGAAGTGGCAAACGCGAAGATGTCAGTTTTGATAAGATTACGGCTAGAGTAAAGAAACTGTGCTATGGTTTGCACCCCGATTATATCAATTCTATCGAGATTGCCAAAAAGGTAATCCAGGGATTGTACGATGGGGTGACGACTACGGAACTGGACAATCTAGCTGCCGAAACAGCTGCCAATATGGCTGCCATACATCCGGATTATGCTTTGTTAGCCGCTCGTATAGCTATATCAAATTTACACAAAAACACCGATAAGTCTTTCTCCAAAACCATGAAAGCCTTATACGGTTACATCGATCCTAAAACCGACGAACCTGCTGGATTGATTGGCGATGAGACGATGAATATCATCGAAAAGTACGCTGATCAAATCAACTCTGCGATCATCTATGACCGCGATTATAGTTTTGACTATTTTGGATTTAAGACCCTTGAGCGTTCTTACCTCCTGAGAATGGATGGTAAAGTGGTGGAAAGACCTCAGCATATGCTGATGCGTGCTGCCTTGGGTATTCACGGTGAAGATATTGAATCGGCCATTGAGACCTACAACTTGATGTCTGAAAAATGGTTTATTCACGCTACCCCCACACTATTTAACGCTGGAACGCCAAAACCCCAATTGTCTTCTTGCTTCTTGCTCTCTATGACAGAAGACAGCATTTCGGGTATCTTTGAAACCCTTTCTCGTTGTGCTAAGATTTCTCAATCTGCTGGTGGTATTGGGCTGAGTATTCACAATATTCGCGCACAAGGCAGCTACATCAAAGGTACAGGAGGTACTTCCAATGGTATTATTCCTATGCTTCGCGTCTACAATGACACAGCTCGCTATGTCGATCAGGGTGGCGGTAAACGCAAAGGCGCTTTTGCCGTTTATCTGGAACCTTGGCATGCCGATATTTTCCAATTCCTGGATTTGAAGAAAAACCACGGTAAGGAAGAACTACGCGCCCGCGATCTGTTCTACGCCATGTGGATTCCCGATTTATTCATGGAACGCGTTAAAAAAGATGGAGAGTGGTCGCTGTTCTGTCCAAATGAAGCACCTGGCTTATACGATTCTTATGGAGGGGAGTTTGAAGCCCTCTATCACAAATACGAAGAAGAAGGTCGTGCCCGCAAGACCATCAAAGCACAGGAATTGTGGTTTGCCATCCTCGAATCACAAATCGAGACGGGTACTCCCTACATGCTATATAAAGACGCTTGTAATAAGAAATCCAATCAGAAGAACCTGGGCACCATTCGTTCCAGTAATCTCTGTACGGAGATATTGGAATATACTTCTCCTGATGAAGTCGCTGTTTGTAATTTGGCTTCTATTTCTTTGGCCAAATTTGTTGAGGACCAGGAGTTTGATTTTGAAAAGCTTTATGAGGTAACTCGTGTGGTGACTCGCAACCTCAATAAGGTGATTGATGTCAATTATTATCCCATCAAGGAGGCGGAAAATTCTAATATGCGCCACCGTCCAGTTGGTATTGGGGTACAGGGTTTGGCGGATGCCTTTATTTTGATGCGTTTTCCATTCGACAGTGCGGAAGCGCGGAAGCTCAATCGCGATATCTTTGAGACCATCTATTTTGCTGCTCTTACGGAGTCTTGTGAAATTGCTGCCAAAGAAGGTACTTACCAGAGCTTCAAAGGATCGCCAGCTAGTAAGGGCGAATTGCAGTTTGACCTATGGGGCGTTAAGCCATCTGATCGTTGGGATTGGGCGGAGCTCAAAGCCAAGATCAAAAAGCAGGGACTGCGCAATAGTCTCTTATTGGCGCCTATGCCTACAGCTTCTACTTCCCAGATTTTGGGTAATAATGAATGTTTTGAGCCTTATACGGCGAATATCTATACACGCAGAACGCTCTCTGGAGAGTTTATCGTCGTCAATAAGCATTTGCTGAAAGACCTGATTGGTTTGGGACTTTGGGATGAGGAAATGAAGCAGCGACTTATGGCCGCCAATGGCTCGATCAAGGATATTCAAGAAATTCCAAATGAGTTGAAGGATCTTTACAAGACTGCTTATGAGCTGAGCCAAAAGGTGATCATCGACATGTCAGCTGATCGTGGAGCCTTTATCTGTCAGAGTCAAAGTCTCAATCTCTTTGTCGAGAATCCAAACTTTGGCAAATTGTCCTCTATGCATTTCTACGCTTGGGAAAGAGGACTCAAAACAGGTATGTACTATCTCCGCTCTAAAGCGGCCGTTGATCCTATTAAGTTTACGCTCGCTGATAAGCACCAGCGCGTAGGTAAGAAAGAAACGGTGGAAGCGGGAAATACTGGACAAATGGGAACAATGTCTGCCAGACAGCAGGATCAATATCCAGAGACGGACCAGTCACAGGTACAAGCCTGTAGTTTGGATGATCCCGATTGTTTAATGTGCGGAAGTTAATAAAAAGCGATGTTTCACACCCCTGCTATGTCGATAGTGATTAGGGTGTTGAACACATAACGATAAACCAGACATAGGGTGAGGAGGCTTCGGTCTCCTCACCTTTTTTTAATACCCCCTAGTATGGGAATGAGCGGGAGTCATTCCCATACACTAATACAACATCCAAAATTTTCCAAAAAAAATGTCTACCATACCCAACCCTTTCTCCAAAGCCCCCTGTCTATCAAGATAGAAGTCGACTTCCGACAAAAAAAATAAAGCCTGAGAAGACAATTGACAATTATTAAGAGAGAAATACCTTAAAGGGCTAAAATAAAACGTTATTTTTATTCAAAGCATTTATTTTTTTCGATCAATGGGACAGCCGACAGTGCTAAATGTCCATTAAACTATGCCTGAACCTCGAAATCATCCTGAAAAAGAACTCGTCGAAGGTTGTATTCGAAATGAACGATACTACCAGGAGCAGCTCTATCGCAAGTATTTCGATGCGATGATGCGGATGTGTATGCGATATACGGACGATAGGGAAAAGGCAATGGAGATCGTCAATAATGGATTTTTGAGAGTTTTTAAGAAGTTAGATACGTTTTCATTCAAAGGATCTCTGGAAGGCTGGATACGTAAGCTGGTCTATCACAGCCTTTCAGAATATTTTAAAAAACACGCTCGCTATCTACAGTTTTTAGTCTTTGAAGAGCGGGACAAATCAGTCAGCGATCAAGCCCTACAAAATATTTATGTAGAGGATATTTTAAGAATCGTCGATCTACTTCCGCCCGCTACCCAACAGGTATTCAAATTATACGCCATTGAAGGCTTTTCGCATGTGGAGATTGCTAAGGAGGTGCAGATCAGCGTGGGTACTTCTAAATGGCACCTGGCTACAGCCAGAAAAAAATTGAAGAAATTGATTCAACAATACAATAATTATCGGCTTTATGCGGGGTAAAGAACGGAATAGCGACAGTCAGCAAGACCCCTTTGTGGATCAAGCCTGGTCAAAGATGAGCGAGCTGCTGGATAAAGAAATGCCAGTAGCGACCCAGGCAACTGAAGACTTGACAAGCAAGTCTACTGCCCCTCGCTTCCGTTATGCCTATGTCTTGCTGTTTTTGCTGATTGGTTTTGTAGCTGGCGCTGGATTGATGTTGGTCTTGACTGATCAATCCATACCAGAAAGCCCAGTAAAAAGTAATCCTGTTGAAGCAGCCCCTGCACCTAAAGCACCTATTGCCGCCAAACCCAATATGCTTGATGAGCAATCTGTACTAGCGGGGCAATATACGCCTCCTCGACAAAGCTTGGAAGCTGGCTTTGGGCCAAGCATTCAGATACAGCCGCCCAAAATTCCCGATCGACCAGCACAGGAAGAAAAAGCGCGTCCGCCAGACCGATCTAGTCCCGCTGCTGTCCCGCTGGCTGCACCAAGCCAAAGTTCCAAAGGAAATTCTGAACTAAATACATCATATGATATAAATTCTACATTACTTAAAACCAACACCAATTCTGCCAATAAAGCTCCTGCTGTCTCCACAGCTATCCGCCCTGAGAAAAAAGAGGATGTTGTGCTGATTGAGCCATTGGTACCTGCTGTACAAGAATCTCAGTCTATTTCTTATTGGTCAAGCATTGATCGCTTGCCTTCTGCTCCAGCCTTATTGGAAGAGTCGCCAAAAATACCCTCCCTGCTCACCCAATTATCGCCTAAAGCGCGAAAGTGGGAATTGGGCTTAATCTTTGGCTCGCTGTCTGAACGATTGAGTGAAGCCTCTGGATTGACCGCAGGGATTTATGTTAAATACCAACTGGATCGCCGTTTCGGTTTGCGAACAGGTATTGCCTATACTTATCTCAACAAATTACAAGAAACCCGTTACACCCGGTCTGAATATAATGCAGAGACACCGGTTGTAACGGGCCCCAACACCCTGGGAGAT
>JBCBDH010000318.1:0-7294 GCA_038529855.1 Bacteroidota bacterium
ATTTCTTTGTCATTTTTATGGTATTGTTCTTAGTTGGATGCGTTGCCTGTTCTTTGTATTACAAAGACAGTATTTTGGGTTATGGCCCACATATCTCTGCTTCTGAGCATGGAGGTGAACTAGACTCTCTGTTTAACGTTACGCTAATCTTTACTGGAATTGTCTTCTTTATTACCCAAATCCTTCTATTTTGGTTTGCTTACAAATACAAGTATAAGAAGGGAAGGGTAGCGCTATTTATGCCACATGATAATAAGCTTGAAATGATCTGGACGGCCGTTCCAGCGATTGTGATGAGCTTTTTGGTGATTCAGGGATTGATGGCTTGGAATAAGGTAATGGCCGACGTTGGTGAGGATGAAGAGTATATTGAGATCGAAGCTACTGGTATGCAGTTTGCTTGGATCATGCGTTATCCTGGCGCTGATGGGGTACTAGGTACGAAAGACTATCGACTGATTACGCCCAATAACCAATTGGGGCAAGACTGGTCAGATGAAAAGAATGAGGATGATATTGTCTCCTCTGCGGCTGGTGAAGTCGTCAAACTACCTGTTGGTAAGAAAGTTCGGGTTCGTATCACGGCTCGCGATGTGTTGCACAATTTTGATTTGCCACACTTTCGGGTAAAGATGGATGCCATTCCTGGGCTGCCTACTTATTTTGTGCTTACACCAACGGTAACTACTGAAGAGTATCGCCAAAATCTTGGTGCTTTGGATCGCGAAGGTAATCCGCTCTATCCAGAATGGCATGAGCCTTATGATCCTACAGATCCAGAAAGCAAGCCGCGTTGGCAAGAGTTCAACTACGAGCTGGCTTGTGCAGAGCTTTGTGGAAAAGGGCACTACAGTATGCGTCGCATCATTGAGGTCGTCTCCTACGAGGAGTGGCTAGAATGGATGGAAAGCCAGAAGTCCTATTACTGGACTTCCATTCGCTATACAGATGAAGATCCAAATAAAGATATTCTTCTTGACCCAGAGATTAATGAACGCAGAGCGGAGTTTAATGATCTCTTTAATAAGGCCATTGCTTCTGAAAATGAGGCAGACAAAGTATTGCGTTTGAGCAATGTTACTTTTGAGACGGGTTCTGCTAAGTTATCTGGTTTTTCTATCTATGAATTGGATAATTTGGTGCTGCTCATGAAGGATCAGCAGAATTTAACGATAGAACTGGCTGGGCATACTGACAATGTTGGTGATGCGGAAGCTAATGAACTGCTTTCTCAACAAAGAGCGGATGTCGTTAGAGACTATTTGCTTGGTAATGGAGTTGAAGAGAACCGCCTGGTGGCAGTGGGCTATGGGCAACGCAACCCTGTAGATACCAACGATACAGATGCTGGTCGCGAAAATAACCGCAGAACAGAATTTAAAATTTTGACACAATAAATAATCTCAGACCTCTTAGGAGGTGATATGTCCTATATTGGATTACTGGACCGTTTAATAATAAACTTTTGTGACTTATGGCTGATATTGCAGTAATGCCTCAACCGACGAAGTACGATGTGGATGTGATGATTGAAGAGCATGGTTATGACGACCATTTTCATGATCATCATCACGGAGATAAGTACCAATCTAATTTTATCACCCACTACATTTTTAGCCTAGATCATAAGATGATTGCTCGTCAATTCCTGATCACAGGGATTTTCTGGGGAATTGTCGGTGCAGCTATGTCTGTAGTCTTTCGACTACAATTGGGTTTTCCCGCAGAAAACTTGGCTTGGTTGCAACCCCTTTTAGGTAAGTGGATCATGGTAAATGATGCGGGTATTGGTACATTGGACCCTCAGTTTTATTATGCTTTGGTGACGATGCACGGAACCATATTGGTGTTCTTTGTATTGACTGCGGGGCTGAGTGGAACCTTTAGTAATTTATTAATACCGCTGCAAATTGGGGCGCGAGACATGGCCTCGCCGCTGCTGAATATGCTCTCTTATTGGTTCTTCTTCCTTTCTGGAGTCGTGATGTTTGCTTCCCTCTTCTTGAGTACGGGGCCCTTCTCTGGGGGTTGGACGGCTTATCCACCATTGAGTGCTTTACCACAAGCCTCTACTGGATCGGGAGCAGGAATGACCTTATGGGTAGTTAGTTTGGTTTTCTTTGTCGTCTCGGTACTTTTGGGTGGTGTTAACTACATTACCACGGTATTGAACCTACGGACAAAAGGAATGACCATGTGGCGCTTGCCATTGACTATTTGGGCTTTCTTCATCACAGCGATTATCGGTCTTTTATCCTTCCCTGTATTGGTTTCTGCTTTTCTGTTGATGATGTGTGATCGCAGTTTGGGAACCAGTTTTTATCTAAGTGAGATTTTTATTGGTGGTCAAGCACTTGATCATGTAGGAGGTAGTCCAGTATTGTATCAGCACTTGTTTTGGTTCTTAGGTCATCCTGAGGTATATATCATTATCCTGCCAGCCATGGGATTGGTATCAGAGGTATTGTCTGTACATGCTCGTAAGCCCGTCTTTGGTTATAAGGCGATGGTTTACTCTATTTTGGCCATTGCCTTCTTGTCCTTCATCGTATGGGCACACCACATGTTTATGTCAGGTGTAAATCCATTTATCTCTAACTTCTTTGTCATCTTCACCTTGATTATTGCGGTACCATCTGCGGTAAAGGTGTTCAATTGGATCGCCACTTTATATGGCGGTAATATACGATTTACCTCGGCCTGTTTATTTGCGATTGGATTTGTGTCGCTGTTCATTTCTGGGGGTTTGACAGGTATCTTCCTCGGAAACTCTGCTATCGACATTCAGATGCACGATACTTACTTCGTTGTCGCGCACTTCCACATTGTAATGGGAGTTGCTGCCTTCTTTGGGATGTTTGCTGGTATTTACAACTGGTTCCCCAAAATGTTTGGCCGATTTATGAATGAGACTTTGGGTAGAATCCACTTCTGGGGTACGATGATTGGCGCTTATGCTATTTTCTGGCCCATGCACTACTTGGGCTTGGCTGGTGTTCCTCGTCGTTACTATCGTTTTGATACCTTCGATGCTTTTGCCCACTTTACAGAGATGAATAAGTTCATCACTATTGCAGCCATCGTCGTATTTGCTGTACAGATTCTATTTGTCATTAACTTCTTCTATAGTATCTGGAAGGGTAAGCCAATGACGACTAAGAATCCATACAATGCCAATACGCTAGAATGGACCACGCCAATCAATACTGGACACGGTAACTGGCCTGGTAAGATTCCTGCGGTTTCTCGTTGGGCATATGACTATGGTAAGGATGGTAAGGAATACATTCCACAATATATACCGCTTGCAGAAGGAGAGCAAGATGGAGGAGGAGATCATTAATGATTTTTGATTGGATCATACACACGGCGATAAAATATAAATGAGTAAAGTAGTAGCAACAACGAAAACGGCCAGTAGTAATCAGCCACTACTCGTCGTTTTACAAAAGCTGAAAGATTATCAGCAATTGGTAAAGTTCAGGTTGTCTGGGCTGGTTGTTTTCTCTGCAGTGATGGCCTATATGATTGCTTCACAAGGCGCAGTACCTTTGCTGGGAATTATCGTTCTATCTCTTGGGGGCTTTTTGGTAACGGGAGCATCTAATGCGCTCAACCAGGTCTTGGAACGCGACTATGATCGCATCATGCAGCGCACTTCAGACCGACCATTGGCTGCTGGACGAATGACCATCTCAGAGGCGGTTATGTCTGCAGGTTTTATGAGTTTGTTTGGTATTACATTACTCGCTTTATTCAATCCCTGGGCCGCATTGCTGGGTACTATTTCAATGATCGTTTATGCCTATGTGTATACGCCTTTGAAAAGGGTATCTTCCATTGCAGTATTGGTAGGGGCCATTCCTGGTGCCTTGCCAACTATGATTGGTGTAGTCGCTATCGAAGGGCACATTAGTCCTTTGGCCTTAGTCTTGTTTGGCATCCAATTTTTGTGGCAGTTTCCACATTTTTGGGCCATTGGTTGGTTGGGGCATGGCGAATATCAAAAAGCGGGATTCCGCTTTATTCCAACGGTAAATGGTCAGCCAGATCCTCAGATTGGCTGGCAAGCTTTTATATATGCGCTCTTTTTGATTCCAGTAAGTATTATGCCTGGAATCATGGGAGTTAGCGGTTTATATTCTTCCATTTTTGTATTGGTCTTAGGGATTGTATATGCCTATTTTGGCTGGAATTTGTATCGACAAGGCACCCGTAAGGCAGCTACGCAGCTAATGTTTAGCTCTTTTCTGTATCTGCCACTAGTATTGGTTGCTTTGTATTTGGATAAAATATAGTGTTATAAATGGACGTGACAATAAGCCCAATAAAATATAGAAATAAGATTCATCCAAAGAAATTTGCGCTTTGGGTGGCTTGTGCTAGTATAACGATGATGTTTGCCGCTTTTACCAGTGCTTACATCGTTCGTCAAGTTGCGGGTAACTGGTTGGAATTTACGCTACCTAATGTGTTTTTCTACAATACTGGAGTTATCCTTTTGAGTAGTTTTGTGCTGCATGCTTCCTACTGGGCATTTAAAAAGGGAAGGGTAGCTTGGTATCGAGGTTTGATGGTTCTGGCATTTTTGCTTGGTTTTGCCTTTGTAGTCTTACAGTATGAAGGATGGTTGGCTTTGGAGGCAGCAGGAATACAATTGACGGGTAATCCTTCAGGGTCCTTTGTTTACGTGATTTCTGCAGTTCATGCTGCGCATGTATTGGGGGGATTGGCAGCACTGACAGTAGCGCTAATTCATGCATTCGTTTTAAAGTATAGATTAACCGAGATACGCAAATTGCGCTTTGAATTGACTTTGACGTATTGGCATTTTGTGGATTTTCTTTGGATATATCTGATTGTATTCTTTGTTTTGCAATCCGCTTAAAGCGGTTTGGGTTTTGGCCCGAGCGATAATTCTCAAACATCAAATAGTAATGTCAACAGAAACTTTAGTTAAAGAAGAAGAAATGCATTCGAGGAATGAGGATGCTTGGTCTGGGGGGAAAGAACCCTTTGAGGCCAGTTATGGTAAGTTGATGATGTGGTATTTTCTACTGTCGGATGCCTTTACTTTTGCCGGTTTTCTCATTGCTTATGGAGCACTTCGTTTTAGTATGCCCACCTGGCCTGTTCCTGACTTTGTGTTCTCTACAGCTCCTTTCGGAATTCATCATGCACCTCTGATTTTCGTTACTTTTATGTCTTTCTTGTTGATTATTAGCTCTGTTACGATGGTACGGGCAGTACAAGAAGGGCATAGAGAGAACAGCCGAGGGGTTGTCTTTTGGATGTTTTTAACTGTACTCGGTGGTGCGGGCTTCTTAGGCTGTCAGGCTTGGGAATGGAACAATCTGATCAATGTGGAGCATATGTCAGTTACCAGAAATCCTTTTGGATCTCATGTCGAAGAAGGTAGGTATTTAGGGGTTGATGGTTTGCCAAGTACAGAAGAGGATGATGTTTTTGAGGCAGGAGAGACCTATTTGATTCACAAAGCGCATTTGGGAGGAGGTGATGATCATGCTCATGGAGATGGGGAGCTAACGGCAGAGCAGAAGTTTTTGGAGGCTGCGCATGAGCAAATGGCTGCTCAGAATATAAGTATGGCTAGTATTCCCGTTACTGGAATGGATTTTCCGGGTTTTCACCTCGATAGTGATGGATTCATCAAGCGAAAGTTTAAGAAAGAAGATGGGGAACCAGGGCAAATGGAATTTGGACCAAAGGCATTTGGTGCGCTATTCTTCTTTATCACAGGATTTCATGGATTTCACGTATTTTCTGGGGTTGTATTTTTGATTATCATATTGATCAATGCCGCCAGTGGTTTGTATGTCGAGAGAAGGAATGGCCATGAAATGGTAGAGAAGATAGGTTTGTATTGGCACTTTGTAGATTTGGTTTGGGTCTTTGTATTCCTGGTCTTTTATTTACTGTAAAACACTGAACCGATCAACCTCCATTTATTCAATTTTCAAACGCAATAAGATATGGGACAACATAAAAGTTACGAAGAGTCGATAAAAGACGTATATAAAGGCCTGCTATTATTGGGTGCCGTTACGCTTGTTGAGGTAGGAATCTCTCTATTTGGTAAGGGGCACTTGGGGTATGAGCCTGGTACCATTCTTATCGTTGCAGTAGCTGTCGGTCTAATCGTCTTGTCTGTTTATAAAGCTTACTTCATTATTTATGAATTTATGCACATGGGCTACGAGGTGTCAGGCTTGCGAATGAGTGTGCTACTACCAACTGCCTTGCTGATTTGGGCACTGGTAGCTTTCTTTCAGGAAGGAAACTTTTGGAAGAAACGTCGAGAGCAAATTAAGGAGAAGAATAAGATAGAAAAAGTGGAGACGCAAGAACAGGGAAGCTTATTTTACGATAAACCCCATGAGGTTTATCATCTTTCATAAGAAAGTCAAAAAAAGGGCGGGATTGTAACAATCTCGCCCTTTTTTTCAACGTTCCCCTTCCTATTTTGTTTATGATTAAAGTCCTGCAAATATGACGGAATCAAAAGAGAAAAAAGCGCCTTTCCTACAAACAATCGTCCTGACGATGATGATTGTTGTACTGCCTTTGGGTTCTTGGTATTACCTGCAAATGGGCTTTAATTATTATAAGGATGCGATGAGTGAGCTACACGAATATGGCCCACTTCCCAATTTTGCGCTCTTGAATCAAATGGGGGATACCATACAAGAAGAACAATTAAAAGGCAAGGTGGCCGTCATCAGCTTTGTACCTAGCGAAGCGGCGGCCAGAAAGAAACAACTTGAAATTACCAGCGCCCTCTTTGATCAGTTTGATGTACGCGATGACATCATTTTTCTATTACACGAGTCAAAGGATTATGCCCTTTCAGCTGATCAACTCATAAGAGAGGCCAGAGAAAATCAGTTGAGCGATTCAGAGCAATTGTTTTGGTTAAGTACCGACCAATCCACCATGCTTGATTTACTGGGGAATGGCTACAAAATGCCCAATATGGCCGCCCAACGCGAAAAGGGAAGTCCATATCCCTTGCAAGCTGACCCCGACCCACAACCTGGCAACTATCCCTATATCATTTTGGTTGATACCAATTTGATGATTCGCAACTACTACGATTATCGCGACGACCAATCTGTCAAGCGTTTGATTGAGCATCTGGCTTTGATAATGCCTCGAAGAGAAGCCAAAAACCCGGCTGCTGCCCGAAGTGTAGAAAATAATTAACAGATTGATATTATGTCTATTTTAACCAATTCCGCCCGTCCTGAATTAGCTAAGAAGCTCAATAGAGTAG
>JBCBDH010000319.1:0-7285 GCA_038529855.1 Bacteroidota bacterium
AATATCCAAAGGCTCAATATCAATGAACAGGCACAGGCTAATGCTTTAGAAGCCCTCTACAGTAGTTTCTGGCAAGAACCCTTTTGGGCGGGCGGTTTTATATGGAAGTGGTTTCCCAATATGACTGGACACGAGGGCTACCCTGGCAAAGATTACACCCCACAAGGCAAAAAGGCAGAGGCCATTGTCAAAAGCTGGTACCAGAAAGTAGGAGCTGCTGCTGATAAGCAATAAAGACTGGTTTTTTCAATCGCCGAATAAATTCTACCTTTACTGATAATGATCCACAATAAGATAATTCAACTTATGAAAAAAGGCTTCTGTTTGCTTAGTTTACTACTTTTCTTTTCGCTGGCCTGCCAGAATAATGCAAGTAACAACACGGAAGACAGCTCAGCAGGTACAGCTGCTCCTTCGGCCCCTTCTGCTACAGCAGACTACGACGTACTGGCTCGCGAATTTTGTAAATGTGCAAAACCCTCTATTGATCTCAATACACAAATGCAAAAGATGAACGAAGAGGGCAAGAGAGAAGAATTTGCCCAACTGGCTAAAGAAGTCGGCAACAAATTTAGGGAATCACTCAGTTGCTGCCAAGAGGTCAAAGATGCACATACCACAGCCAGCATCGAAGCGGACCGCTTATTGAGCAAAATTAGAACTGTTTGCCCAGAGATTCCCGATCGTTTCTCTATGCAGCTATCGGAGAAAATAAAGTAGCAAAAATCCTACATTGGGCTAATTGGAGGCTATAAAGCACCGCTGTACTTTGGATGAAAGCCATTAGGGAGCACTGGCCAGAAAAGCGTCCTCGTGAAAGCTTCGAAGCTGTCGATTCATTTGCTGGACAATTTTTTCGGCAGAACGACGCACAGCCCTATTGGGATAGAAAATACTTTGAATGATGTGCCCAATGGACTTCATCTTTACATAGTAGGGAAAAGGCTTGGTGAGGTCTTCCATATCACTATCCATAAAAATCATAGCTTCAATACCCGAAGTGTAGGAAGGGTCAGTCGTCCCTGTTCTCAGCACTAGATAAGGTCGGTCGGTCAAGTCAATTACTGGATCAATTTCCAGGTCTTCATTGAGGAATAGTCCAGTTTTTTGACCTTTATTCAAGCGGGTAAAAGCGGTATCGTAGGCAAAATAAACCGTAGAAAAATCATAATAAGCATTAAAAGCCGCCATTAATTCACGAGTGTACAAATCGCGCTCGGCTTTAGTCTGGGCGAGTTGCGCACGCATGCGCTCTCGTGTTTTAGCAGAGAGTTCCGTACTTTTAGAAAGCCGCTCCAATTCTGCAATTTTACTGGCCTTACTGGGAATTCTTACAATCAGTGCCCCATCCAACAAACTTGTGATGGCCTTCTTAGCGCGAGCTTTTTGGGCTGCCGTTCTCGCAGATATGCTATTTTGCGCAGCTAATGTAGATAATCCAAAAATAAGCAATAGCCAAGTACACGTAAGGATTTTGAAATGTGCTTTCCTCATGCTGTTAATATTTAGTTAAACTCCCTGGACGGAATATCCTAATGAGTTTATATATAGTATTTAAAATTGTAGTTTATTCAAAATTTTATGAAATTTGCGGGGCAAAATTACGTCTATTTCTTGGTTCGTGAAGTACACTAGGTCTTTTACCTTGTCCAACCCCATGAAATAAAGATAGTTCAATCTCGCGTGGATAGACAAACCGAATACGACTTTTTAGTCAGGTTTCTGTCACTTGGATAAGCTAAATATATACGGAGTACTTCACTAAACGCCCTTTACAAATATGATGCAACAATCTGTTGATATTGAAGCATTAAACGAATTGATCCGCATTGAAAGTGCCTTTGTCAACCAGCTCAAAGAGCGGACGGCCAAAGTCATTGTCGGTCAGCAATATATGATCGAGCGGCTTTTGCTTGGTCTCCTTTCCAAAGGCCATGTCCTACTCGAAGGGCTGCCTGGATTGGCTAAAACGCTGGCTATCAAGACCCTTTCCAGTGCCATCAATGGTCAGTTTAGTCGAATCCAATTTACCCCCGATTTGCTTCCTGCCGATATTATCGGTACGATGATCTATAATCCGAGCAAAAGTGATTTTACGGTCCGTAAAGGTCCCGTCTTCGCTAATTTCGTCTTAGCAGATGAGATCAACCGCGCTCCAGCTAAGGTCCAAAGTGCCCTGCTGGAAGCCATGCAGGAAAGACAGGTTACTATTGGTAATGATACCTTTGCGCTGGAAGAGCCCTTTTTGGTATTGGCTACCCAAAACCCCATCGAACAGGAAGGCACCTATCCTCTCCCTGAAGCCCAGGTAGACCGCTTTATGCTCAAAGTACAAATCGGCTATCCCAACAAAGAAGATGAAAGAGAGATTATCCGTCGAAACCTATCTGGCGCTGTCTTTGAAAAGGTTGAAGCCGTCGTACAACCCAATGCCATTCTAAAGGCTCGCGAGGTGATTCGAAAGATTTATATGGATGAAAAGATCGAGCGCTATATTTTGGATATTGTCTTTGCCACTCGCGATCCAAAAGCCTATGGCATGAACAATTTATCGGCACTTATCGCCTATGGTGGTTCTCCTCGTGCCAGCATCAATATGGCCAAAGCCGCCAAGTCCTATGCCTTTATCAAAGGACGAGGTTTTGTGATTCCAGAAGATGTCCGCAATGTGTGTAAAGATGTGATGCGCCACCGCATTGGGTTGACTTATGAGGCGGAGGCAGAAAATGTTCGTCAGGAAGATATTATTAGCAAAATACTCAATACCGTAGAAGTGCCTTAGCACGCCTCTTTATGCGTATCCTATTGATTGCCATATCCAGTATTTTATTCCTCCCTTTTGCCAATAGCCAGCATTCTAATTTGGCTCAAGAGATTGGTGAATTATTTGATAAGCCAGGCAAGATCAAATGGCTGCGCCATTATAAAGGGCGGATTGATGATCTGAATGATATTGCTGTTAGCCTGGCTTATGATGGTAAACACTGTCGCGGTCAAATGACCTATCTCAGGAGTAAAGAGACCTTTATCCTTAAAGGAAACATCGACAAGAATAATATGCTGCGCCTTCGCGAAATCGACCAGCAAGGAGAAACTTCGGGTTATTTGTTTGGAGAATTTAGCGATCAAAATATCTTGGGAGAGTGGCAGAATTACAATAACAGTATTGGAGGAAGCTTGCAGTTGATTGGCGTGAGCGAAGCGGTAGCCTTTCCTTCTTATTGTGGCGACAACAAATGGATACACCTTTATCAGGGTAAAATTGCCGCCGAACCCGCAGAAATTGTTTTGCAAAAAGGAAGTGATAATCATTTGCGAGGCTTGGTCTATATCCAGTCGATGCAAGAAAGCTTTGAACTCATCGGTGAGATTGACGAAAATCAACATTTTGAACTGACCTTTAAGGATAGCCGTTCGCAAGTTAAAGGTAAACTCCGCGGCCACATCCAAAACAACCAAAGTATTGAAGCGCGTTTTCTACCTTTGGATGGTGTAGAAGGCCCTGCCGATTTTAGACTGACGGATGCTATGACTGTCGGATGTATTGAGTATGCCGATTACATCAGTAGCTACGATATTACTTATCCCAAGACCCAAAATGCTTCCTTTAATCGTTGGATAAAAAGACAAACGGAAGAATGGGTGGGGCAATGTCGGGATTATACCGAAGAGATGAAAAAGGTAAACCAAGAATCGGTCCCCTCTCTGCGAGCTACCGTTCGGGCCTTTGCCTGGACCGACATTGACCTATTTAGCCAAGAATTAATCAGTGGAATTATTACTTTTAGCAATACCTGGGAAACTGAGCCTAAAGGAGATTGTTTCAATTTTGACTTGCGGAATGGAAAGGCCATAGCCCTGGATGATTTGTTTGTCAGTGATTTTGATCATCAGAAATTTATCCGACAGCACATTAATGAACGGATAGGACAGCACAGTTTGTATAGAGATTACGAATATCGGAAATGGCTGGCCAATGAAGGCTTCAATTTCTTTACTATCCGAAAAGAAGGCATCAGTTTTAGTACGCGTTTTAATGCCATTTATGGCCAGCAACGCATCACGATTCCCTATAAAATTTTAAAACCCTATCTGCGCCAAGAAAGTCCAATTGCGCACTTGCTCTAAAAGAAGAAATGCATGGAGACTAGTGAACTGCTCAAAAAGGTTAGAAAAATAGAGATCAAGACCAAAGGTCTGAGCAAACACTTGTTCTCAGGAGAATACCACAGTGCCTTCAAAGGCCGAGGCATGTCCTTTAGTGAGGTGCGCAGCTACCAATATGGGGATGATGTCCGAAACATCGACTGGAATGTAACGGCGCGTACAGGAGATCCACACATCAAGATATTTGAGGAAGAACGCGAGCTGACCGTGATGCTACTCATTGATGTCAGCCAATCTTCTTTTTTTGGCAGCGTCAATCAGATGAAAAATGAAATTCTGACGGAAATCTGTGCAGTATTGGCCTTTTCAGCCATCAATAATAATGACAAGGTAGGGGTGCTGTTTTTCAGTGATCAAATCGAACAATTCATTCCCCCAAAAAAAGGTAAACAACACATTCTGAGGATCATTCGCGAGTTGATCAATTTTAAACCAAGCGGAGCGGGAACCGATGTGGGAAAGGCCCTGGAATACTTTAATAATATAATCAAGAAACGAAGCATCAGCTTTTTGATGTCAGATTTTATGACCCAGGGCTATGAAAGCCCCCTTCGAATTGCTTCGCGCCGCCACGATATTATCGGCTTGCATTTGTATGATCCTTTAGAGGAAGAACTACCTAATGTTGGCCTCATCAGTGTTTTTGATCCCGAGCGCAATCACGTTCAATGGATAGATACAGCGCTAAAATCAGAGCGCGATAAACAAGCCAATTGGTTTAAGGCCAATACCCATTATTTTCGGACGGCTTTTACCAAAAGCGGTGCCGACACTATTAGCATACGGACGGATGAGTCCTATGTCGATGCCCTACACAAGTTTTTCAAAAAACGATCAAATTGATGAAGAGCCATTGGCCAACATATCGCTTTTTGTGCTGGGCAGGGCTAATGCTGCTGGGCACTTCGCTGTGGGCACAAGTAGAAGTTAGGGCTCAATTGGATTCCAACCAAATCCTGATAGGCGATCAGGTAAATCTTCAATTGGCTGTCCGTCATGCCCCTGGTATAAGCGTTTTCCCACCCGATCTGTCCCAACTGGATACGATAAAAAGCATAGAGCTGATTGATGTGGGACGATGGGATACCCTAGAGCAGGGGGCACAAATATTGCTACAACAGCAAATCTTACTGACGGCATTTGACTCAGGCGCTTACTACATTCCCGCTATTCCCATTAGGTACCAAAGCAATGGTCAAAATAGCCAAACCTACACCAATCAACTCTTGTTAGAGGTAACAAATGTGCCCATCGACAGTGTCTACCTGGCTCCAATCAAGGGCAATATTTACGAGGAGCTCACTTTGGAAGATGTCCTCCCCTATCTGATTGGCTTAGCTCTAATTTTAGTACTGGGCAGCATTGCCTATTACCTCTATCGAAGACGCCAATTGCAAACGGCACCGCCACCACCCGAAATCGTTATTCCTGCTCACGAAGTTGCCCTCAGTAAATTAGCTGAGCTAAAAGCGGAAAAACTGTGGCAAAAGGGAGAAGTAAAAGAATACCTAAGCCAACTCACCTATATCATTCGAGAATACCTGGAAAACCGCTATAGCATTCAGGCCCTAGAACTGACGACCGATGAAATTGTCGAACAATTGAGATCATCGGATATCACGCCAAACTGGACCCAGCACTTTCAAGAGATGCTGCAAATGGCCGACCTGGTCAAATTTGCCAAAGCGATTCCTCCAGCCAACATTCACGATCAACTCATGACCAAGGCCGAGACCTTTGTCCGCGAAACCAAGGCTATACCCATCGTCGAAGAGGAGGCACAAGATAAGGAAGCCAGCGATCCCATTTCTTCACCCCAAACGAATACTTAGCGCGTGGCAATTTGGCCTGAAAATATCACCTTTGTCAATCCAGAGTTTTTTCTGCTCCTCGTATTGATTCCCGCCATTGGGCTGTGGTACTATTTCCGCTATCGCGAACAGTTTCCCACTTTAAAAATGTCAGGGCTGCAAGCCTTTAGAGGGAGCCAGTCGATTCGGGGGCGACTGAGGGTACTTTTGCCTGTATTGCGAGCATTGGCCTTTACCGCACTCGTAATTGCTATGGCACGACCACAGGAGACGCTCAAACAAGAAGAGGTCAAAGCAGAAGGGATAGATATTAGTTTGGTGATGGACTTGTCGAGTAGTATGCTGGCCCAAGATTTTAAGCCAGATCGTCTGGAAGTAAGCAAGCGAGTGGCTTCAGATTTTGTGGATAAGCGAGCCTATGATCGAATCGGATTAGCCGTATTTGCTGGAGAGGCTTTCACTCAATGTCCGCTGACCACTGATCATCGCGTACTCAAAGAGTTTTTGGCACAGTTGGAATGTGGGGTACTGGATGATGGAACGGCCATTGGGATGGGTTTGGCGACAGCAGTGAATCGCCTAAAAGATAGTGAGGCCAAGAGCAAAGTCGTCATCCTATTGACAGATGGTGACAATAATGCTGGCTATATTAAACCCCTGACAGCAGCGGAAATTGCCAGGGAATTTGATGTAAAAGTCTATACCATTGGAGTCGGTTCTAGAGGGAAAGCCTTGGCGCCTGTTAGCAGACGAAGCGATGGAAAGTATATTTTTGGCTTGGCGACAGTACAGATCGACGAAGCCCTTTTACTCAAGATTGCGGAGATGACTGGGGGGCGTTATTTTCGAGCGACATCCGCAGAAAGCTTACAGAGTATCTACGACGAAATTGATCAATTAGAAAAAACAGAGATAGAGGTCACCACTTTTAAAAGATATCAAGAGGAATTTCACCGCTTTGCCTTTTGGGGACTGATTTTTTTAGGCATAGAAATCTTCTTGCGTTACACCTTCTTGCGTTCACTACCCTAAAGCCCATGTTTAGATTTGAGCACATAGAGCATTTGATAGCACTGGGTATTATCCCAGTTTTGGTCGTCTTTTTTCTACTCACTTGGTTTGCGCGGAAAAAAGCCTTGGCTCGCTTGGGTGAAATGAATTTGATCGAACGCTTAATGCCAGATCGCTCTCGCTACAAACATCCCTTGAAGTTTGGCCTTTTAATGTTGGCAATGGGTTTGTTGGTTTTGGGCTGGGCCAATCCACAATGGGGAACAAAGAAGGAAAAAGTAAGCAGAAAAAGTGTA